>JBBQIO010000265.1:0-5779 GCA_038325015.1 Polyangia bacterium | reverse complement strand
CCTCGCCAGGTGCGCTGGTCGCGCTGGCTTCGCCAACGGCCGCGACGATTCCGGTCGTCGAAGAGACCATTGCGCGCCCCAGTTTCCGCGCGGTGCTGACCAATGTCGATGCTGCGATTCGCAGCTTCGTGCTGCTCGATCGGCAGTACGAGCAGACCACCATTGTCGACGGCAAGAAGGTGCTGCGGCAGCTCGATCTAGTGAAGAACGATCAGCACACGTTCGAGATTGCGTTTGCCGAGAGCAATCTGTCACCGCCCAGCGGCGCGGTCTGGCACCGCGTCGAGGGCACGCCGAAGCCGACCTACACGTTTGAGTTGGGCGCGCTGCGCTTTACCAAAGAGTTTCTCTTCGACGTCGACCGCTACGATTTTTCGGTCCAGCTTACCGTGGAGAACACCGGCGCAACTCCGCTCACCGGCAAGTTGATCGCGCGGCTCAATGGCTACCACGACCCGAACGTCAAACAGGGCGGCATGCTGTCCGCGCGCGTGTTGATGACCGAGGGCGGCTGCTATATGCAGAACCCGTTCTACAGGTCCAACTACGTGCATTCGGATCTGCACAGCCTGCTCAAAGAGCCGGTGGACAGCGTCGGCAAGCAGGCCACGTGGGCGTCGATCGACGAAAAGTATTTCGTCAGCGCGCTGGCCGTACCAGTGGGCGGCGAGCTCAACCATTGCACTGTCACTGCACAGCCTGACGGCACCATCGTCGCCGCCATCGAGCTCCCAGCACGGACGTTTGCACCCGGCCAAAAGTCGACCTACCGGCTGGCCGGCTACGTCGGCCCCAAGATTCTCAAACAGCTCGACGGGGTGACGCTCGACGGGCAGGACACGCGCTTTGGAGTTCTGCTTAACTACGGGATCTTGGAATCGATCGCCCGCCCGATGCTGGCGGTGCTGCGCGCGATTCACTTCGTGTTCCCCAACTGGGGCGCCGCGATCATCGTCCTGACCATCCTTCTGAAGGTCATCACCTGGTACCCGACGTCGCGCGGCATGCAGTCGATGAAGGCGATGGCCAAGCTCAAGCCCGAGATGGATCGCCTCAAGGAGAAGTTCGGCGAGGACAAAAATCGCCTCAACACCGAGGTGATGGGGCTGTACAAAAAGCACGGCATCAACCCGCTCGGCGGCTGCCTGCCGATGCTCATCCAGATGCCGATCTACATCGCGTTCTACTCGATGCTCGGCAACTCGATCGAGCTGTATCACTCGGGTTTCTTCGGCTGGATTCACGATCTGACGGCGCCCGATCCCTACTACGTACTAGCGGTTGCGACGGGCGCGACCACGTTCTTGCAGCAGCGCCTGTCGCCGACTCCGCCGGATCCGCAGCAGAAGACGATGATGTACATCATGCCCGTGATGTTCACCGGCATCAGCCTGTTCTTGCCGGCGGGATTGACCCTCTATATGTTCACCAACGCGCTTCTGACCATGCTGCAGCAGTACTGGATGAATCGGCATGATCTGGCGGCGCTGGCGGCCAGCAAAAAGGCCGCCAAGCCCGCGCCCGCGAAGGCCAGCGCACCGAAGAAGGGGAATTCATGAGCGGCTCCGAAAGCATCGTAGTGATCGATCAGGCCAAAGAGGCACTGCGCACGCTGTTGACCCACATGGGGCTCGATGCGGAAGTCGCGGCCGCGGAAAACGACGAGCGCGTTCAGCTCGAGATCAAAGGCCCCGAAACCGCGCTGACGATCGGCAAAAAGGGGCAGACGCTCGACGCGCTCCAGTACCTGGTCAACAAGATCGTGGCGCGCAAGCTCCCCGAGGGGGACGAAGGCAAGGCCGTCAGCGTCGACGCCGAAGGCTATCGTGAGCGGCGTGCTGAGGTGCTCGTCGAGCTGGCCCACAAGCTGGCCGCCGACGTCAAGCGCACTGGTCGGCCGGTCGCCGCCGATGCCATGAGCCCCGCCGATCGGCGCATCATGCACGTCGCCTTGGCCGAGTCTGTCGATGTGATGACGCGCTCCGAAGGCGAGGGCGTGTACCGTCATCTCGTCATCCTGCCCAAGTCCGCCGCCGTCGCCGCCGCCGAGTAGCGTCTCCGGTCCCAGGTCATCTCCAGATGGGCAGCTCGCCGCGGCCGGACACGATTGCCGCCATCGCCAGTGGTGTGGGTGGCGGCATCGGCATCGTCCGACTGTCGGGTCCTTTGGCCGAACCCATCGTCGCCGCACTCATCCGTCCATGGCCCAAGCGCGCGCAGAGCCATCGCCTCTATCATGGATGGGTCCACGATCCGAACGACGGACGACGGCTCGACGAGGTGCTCGCCTGCGTGATGCGCGGCCCGCGCACGTTCACCGGCGAAGATGTCGGCGAGCTGCAGGGGCACGGCGGAGCGATGCTGTTGAACGACGTGCTTTTGGCGGCGATTCGCTTGGGCGCGCGCCGTGCCGAGCCGGGCGAATTCACGCGCCGAGCGTTCGAAGCAGGGCGCATCGATCTCGGACGGGCCGAGGCTGTCGCCGAGCTCATCGCCGCGCGCAGCCGGCGCGCCCTGACAGTGGCGCAGGCGCTGGCCGAAGGACGTCTGGGCGACGAGGTGCGCACTATTCGACGCAGCTTGGTGCGCGCCCTGGCCGAGATCGAAGGCGCGCTCGATTTTCCCGACGATGCCGACGCGACGCGCAGTAGCGACGACGCCGGCAAGCTTTTGACCGAGCTCAGCGCCCAGCTGCGCCGAATCGGCCAGTCCTATCGGCGCTTCGTGCGCGACGGCGCCGAGGTCGTGTTTTTGGGGCGCGCCAACGCGGGCAAGTCGAGCTTGGTCAATGCGCTTTTGGGCGAGGAGCGCGTGCTGGTCGATGCCGCGCCGGGAACGACGCGCGATGTCGTCGAAGCCGAGGTGGAGCTCGACGGTTTCTTGCTGCGATTGGTCGATACCGCGGGTGAGCGCTTCGAGCGCGACGAAGAAGCGGGCGCGGTCGAAAAGCGCGGCCTCGCGCTGGCCCGTCGTCGTGGCGCGAGCGGCGACATCGCGGTGCTGGTGGTCGATGGCGAAGTCGGCTTCGGCGCGGGCGAAGCGGCGCGCTGGCAGGAGCTCGAAGGGCAGCTCCGCATCGTGGTGTGGAACAAGCGGGATCGTCGCGCCGCACATGACCTGCCCGCCGATGCGCGCGTTGTCGAGACCAGCGCGCTCGACGCCGACGGCGTGGCTCCGCTCAAAGCAGCGCTGCTTGATCTGGTCGGCGGACGCGAGGACGAGAGCAGCAGTCCCGTGGTCAGTCAGCGCCAGAGCGATGCGCTCTTGACGGCGGCGCACGATCTCGAACGGGCCGCGCTGACGCTCGATGCCAACGGCCCTGGCGAGGTGGCTGCCGTCGACGCGCGGCGCGCCTTGCATCAGCTTGGCCTGGTCACCGGCGACACCGTCGACGCCGACGTGCTGGACGCGATCTTCGCGCGCTTTTGCATCGGCAAATGAAGAGCCTCGCTCACCTCTTGGCGGGTCCGCTGTGCCCGCGCGCGACCGAGCTCGATCGACCGTTCGACGCGCTGGTCGTCCTGGGCGCGGCGCTGTCACCGATGGGTGAGCTCGGCGCGCCGCTCCACGAACGCGTGCGCGCCGGTGTCGAGGCTTTTTTCAACGGCCTGGCGCCGCGCTTGGTGATGACTGGGGCGCACGAGGCGCGCGCGATGCGGCGAGAAGCGCTCCGCTGCGGCGTACCCCAAACTGCGCTCTTCGTCGAAGAGCGCGCTCTGACGACGCGGGAAAACGCGACCTTCAGCGCGGCGCTGCTGCGCGCGGCCGGATGGCGTCGCGCTCTGGTGGTGACGCAGCCGTTTCATCGGCGGCGCAGTCTGGGCGCGTTCCGTCGCGCCGGCATCGAGTGCGAAGCGCTGTCTTTTTCCGGTCGCGAGCAGTCGGTGACCGGGGTTGTGCGCGAGTACTTCGCGCTCGGCTACTACCTTCTGCGAAGGTGGGTGTGACGGTTTACAGCGTTGCGGCTGCCAGCAGCGTCGTGACGTCGAGATGGGTCTCGGCGGCGTGCGCCAATCGCGCGCGATCACGCCGCCCGAGCGGCGGCAGATAGGGCAGCACACCCAAGACCGGCACGCCAGAGTGGCGGGCGATCGCCGCCGGCGTCGAAGCCTCCTCCGGGCCACTGTCTAGGTCGCTCGCCGACAAGACAATGCCCACGACGCGCAAGCTGCGTCGCCGCGCGGCCTCGACGGTGAGCAGCGTGTGATTGATGGTCCCGAGGCGCAGCCGCGCGACGATCAACAGATCGAGATCGAGTGCGCGGGCCAGGTCGGCCATCAGCCAGCCAGGCGCGACCGGCACCAGCAGCCCGCCGGCACCCTCGACCAGCAAGCAGTCACTCGACAGAACCAACTCGTCGCGCGCCTGCCGGATGACGACCGGCGAGATTTGCGTGCCCGCCTGACGCGCGGCCTCCTCGGGCGCGGCCGGCAGCGCCAATCGATAGGGGCGAACCAGCGCCGGCAACAGGTCGGCGCGGCCGGTGGCTGCGATCAGCAACTCGGCGTCGTCCCCGTCGCCGGTCTCGCATGGCTTCATCACGCCGACCGCTCGGCCACGCGCTGCGAACGCAGCGGTCAGGGCACACCCGACCAGCGTCTTGCCAACACCGGTGTCGGTGCCTGTGACGAACAGGCCGCTCATCCGCAGGTCTCGCGGATCGATTCTGCAGTGGCCGTGACCAGCTTTTCGAGCTGTGCATTGGTAATAGACAAGGGGGGCAGCAGCACGACCACAGGACCGAGCGGGCGAAGCAGCACGCCATGGCCGCGTGCCGCCAGACACACTTGCGCGCCAATCGCGCGCTCGAAGGGGTAGGGCGCGCCGTCGGCTTGCGCAAGCTCGATGCCGACCATCGTTCCGCACTGGCGCACCTGGGCGACTGCGCCGAGAGGCGAGATGTGCTGTTTAAGGAGTTGTGAGAAATATGCAACCAACTCGGGAAGTCGCTCTAGGACACGGTCTTGCGCAAAGATTTGAAGCGAAGCGATGCCCGCGGCACAGGCCAGCGGGTTTCCGGTGTAAGAATGTCCGTGGAAAAACGCACGCTTAGCATCGTACGGAGCGAGGAAATCCTGGTAAATTTCCTCGCTGGTTAAGGTCGCCGCCAGGGGCAGATACCCCCCCGAAATTCCCTTGGCCAGACACATTAAATCCGGAGTAATTCCAGCCTGTTCGCATGCAAACAGGGTCCCAGTTCGGCCGAATCCGGTGGCCACTTCATCGGCGATCAAGAGAACGCCGTGCCGGTCGCACAGGGCTCGCGCCGCGTTGAGAAAGCCGGGCGGCTGGAGCAGCATTCCGCCGGCGCCCTGAATCAGCGGCTCGACGATGAAGGCCGCGAGCTCGTCGCCATGGGCGTCAAGCGCCGCGGTCAACGCCGCGACCGTGGGCGGAATGTGTTCCACGTGGAACAGCAGCGGCGAAAAGAGGGCGTGAAACAGCTCCATCCCACCCACGCTCACCGCGCCCACGGTGTCGCCATGATAGGCCTCGGTCAGCGCCAGAAAGCGCGTGCGCTTGGTGTGACCGCGGAGCTGCTGAACCTGAAACGCCATCTTCAGCGCGACCTCGACCGCTGTGGATCCCGAATCGGAGTAAAAGACGCGGGTCAGACCGGGCGGCGCCACGGCAATCAGCCGCTCCGCCAGCTCGATCGATGGCACATTGCCCAGGCCGAGGAGCGTCGAATGCGCCACGCGCTCGAGCTGCTGCCGGATGGCATCGTCGATGGCCTGCTTCCGATGGCCGTGCAGATTCACCCACAACGACGAGATAC
>JBBQIO010000264.1:0-5781 GCA_038325015.1 Polyangia bacterium | reverse complement strand
CGGGGCGGTACGTCGTTCCGCGCGGCGCCGTGATGGCACGCGTGCCGCGAACCGAGGCGGTTTGGCTCGGCTTCGATCATGCGCGCCTCCATGTCCGGCTCGACCCCAACAGCGACCATGGACCGTTTTCTCCTCGGGCGCGCCTCGAGCTCGAGTGCAAGACGGCCGACGCGCGCGTGCGCGTGCGCTGTCAAAATGGCGCTTGGGAGGCGTTCGACGAATCTGGCGGGTCGGCTCCGACCGCGCGCGGCAGCGGCGTGGCCACCTCGGGCCGCGCGTTTCAGATCGCCGTGCCGTTCGCCGTGCTGGCCCTGGTTCCGGGGGAGCGCTTCGAGCTCGTGATGCGCCTGGCGAGCAGCGACGAGGACATCGCAGAAGAGCGCTACCCGGTCGACGGCAGCTTCGTGCTCACCGCGCCGGACGACCAGTTTGCACTCGTCAACTGGAGCGTGTAGCCGCCACCTACTGTGCCAGCTCGGCCGCGGCGGTCGTGCCGTTCTCGGTTTTGGGATCGAGCTTGATGGCGCGGTCGTACGCGCGGCGGCCGTTGCGCCGGTCGCCTTCGGCCATGCGGGCGCGCGCGACCAGTAGCCAAGCTGCCTGCTGGTCAGCGACGGAGAGTCTGCGACGATCGAGCACCGTCAACCCCAAGCTCTCGGCGGACGGCGGACGACTCGCAAGCAGTAGCTCGCCACGCAGAATGAGGCTGTTGGCCGCGGTACGCGGCAGCGCCCGAACCCGCCGGATCGCCTCAGCACGCTGCCCACTTGAAAGCAGCACGTCGAGCCGCGCGATGGTCAGCTCCCCGCTTGTGGTCGGCGCGGGCGTCGGCGTCGGTGGTGCCGGGCTCGGCGGAACCACGATGGCCCCCTTGAGCGCGGCGATTTCGCGGCGCACCAGCACGTCGGTCGCTGCCGCCAGCTTGCTCGCCTCGTCGACGGCGGCGGTCGCGCCACGGGCGTCTCCGTCCTGTACTGCCAATGCACCGAGGCCGAGCTCGGCGCGGGCCAGCTGACCCGGCGAGCATTGCGCCCCCAACTTTTGCAGCACTCCGCCCAAGGTCTCGCGCGCCCGCCGGCGGGCCGCGTCGTCACCCATCACGATGCTCAGCCGTGCCCGGTCGATGAGCGCGCCGAGATGATTGGCGTTGTCGCTGAGCGCGCGGGCAAACGCCGCGTCCGCGCGATCGAAGCGCCGCTGCTGCCATTCGACGACGCCGAGCGCATGCGCCGCCAGCGGGTCGAGCGGACGGTCATCGAGCACGCGAGCGAACGAGCTGTTGGCGCCGGCCAGTTGACCCCCGACCACGCCAATCCAGCCCACGAGGTAGCGTGAATCTACATCCGCGTGCGCGCCGACCAGCGAGCTTGCAGTGAGAAGATCCCCTTTGTCGAGCGCGATCCAGGCGCGCGCCAAGCGCTTGTCGTCTCCATCCTTGCCCGCACCTGCGCTCCGGTCGAGCAACGCCTGCGCCGGCGCCGGATCGACGCCAAACTCCCACGCCAGCTGGCCGAAGATGCGCGCAGCGCGCACCAGATCACCCATCCGCTCGGCGCGTGAGGCGGCGCTTTGGAGGTCGTCGTAGTTGCCCTTGAGCACGAGCTGGTCGATGAGATGGCGCTGCTCGGTGCGCTGGTGCGCCGAGCGCAAGGCCTGGATGGCCCAGACCCCAACCACCCCTAGCGCTGCCGCCAAGAGCAGCAGTCCGCGACTCGGAATTCGCGACGGTGCCGGCGGCGCTGCACCATTGACCGAAGCCCGTTGAGCCGCACCGTCGGCAGCGCTGCGCGCGGCCGGGTCTTCCGCCGGTAACGGTTCGAACAGTCCGGCCCGCGACGAGCGCGATGGCACTGGCGTGGGTGGCGCGCCGACACGACCTCGTCGATCCGGGGTCGGCTTGCGCGCGCGCGAGGTGGTCGACTCGGCCGGGAAGGGCGGCGGCGCGTCGACCTCGGCATAGAGCCCAGCCTCACTCATCGGGGATTCCGGCTGGACTGCAGCCGGTGGCGCCGGCCGTTCGCGGGTGGCTTCATCGTCGAAGTCGGTCGGGCCCAACAGCGCCGCCAGACGCCCGCCCGCGGTGCCAGGCGGATCGATTTCGGTATGCTCCTCTGAGCCTTCGTAGAGATCCGCATCGCCCTCGGGAACTCCGGCTTTGCGGACCACCGAAATCTCGTCCAGCAAGAGCCGCGCCCGGGCGGCAACAGGGCCGCGCCCGACCAAGGCGCGCCGCAGCGCCGATTCAGCCTCGTCGAACGCGTGCTGACCGAGCAGCGCTTCGCCGTCGAGCAGCCAAGCTTCGGTGAGATCCGGCTCGTCGGCCAGGAGGCGCACCATTTCGACGCCAAGCTCGTGCCAGCGCTCGAGTGCGGCCAGCGCTCGCCCGGTCAGGAGGCGCCACTTCACCGCGTCGGCAGACTCCGGCGAAGCGCTCAGCCGTTCCCGGCAGAGCTTCAGCGCCTCGGCGTAGCGCGCGTCGGCCAAGCAAGCCGAAGCACGCGCGAACGGGTCTGCGACGTCGGTGGCCAGGGCAACACAGTAGCGTGGCTCCGCGCCGGGCGCTAGTAATGCGAGGCGGCTCCTACTGCACTCTGGCGGTCGGCACACCCGGCGTCGTGGCGGCAGCGGTCTTGACCGGCAGGACCTCTTTTTCGTCGAAACAGGTCAATGGCGCGCCTTTGGTGCGGACCTCCTGTTCGAGGACCCACTGCCCGTTTTCCTCTTTCCAGCGCTGCTCGGTATCGGTGCGCTCGACGAGCCCACGCGATCGCAGTGTCCATTCGTAATGCACA
Organism: Polyangia bacterium; assembly: GCA_038325015.1. Lineage (GTDB taxonomy): Bacteria > Myxococcota_A > Polyangia > Palsa-1104 > Palsa-1104 > JBBQIO01. Next base: position 2,989 of record JBBQIO010000264.1, on the reverse strand, counting down.
CGCGCCAAAGCCACCGTGTCCTTCTCGGTCGGCGTCGTCGGCTTGACCGTGACGCTGAGGATCTCATAGTCGACGAACTCGAGCTCGTCGTTGAGCCGCTCGTGCCGGGCGACGAACGATTCGCGCTTGGTCGGCTCGATCTGGCGCGCGACTTCGTTCCAGCGCCCCCAGCGGATGCCTTCATTGTATTCGCGCGCGGCGGTGACGGCGCGCTCACGGGCCGAGCCGTTGAGAAGCATCATGCAGCCGGTCGTCGCCAAAGGAACGACGGCGAGGCCGAGCGCGGCGACGAGGGAGTGCAGACGAGCGGAGCGTTGCGACATGGCTCCCAGGCTACGCCCGGAGGCCGCTCGGTCAATTTTTCAGGCCGACAAGAGGCTGCGCTGGCGCCGCAGCTCCGCCGGGCGCAGCTCGCCGGAGATCACCGCGACCGCCAGAAACATGGACCCGATCACACACAGTGATAGCAGCGTCCCGACCTTGCCCCCCAAGAAGCCATGCGTCGGCCAGACGCGGCCGACCAGCGCCGCCGCCGCGGTGCACAGCGCCACGCGCGCAACGGTGAGGAGTGGCAGGAACACGCCGAACGCGCGCCGCAGATAGAGCCCCGACAATACAAAACCGAGCAGCATGGCCGAAGCCGTCGCGGCAGCCGCGGCCAGGAGCACATCGCCGTGATGCGCGAGCGTCACGCCGATCGCTATCCAGTTGGCCAGCACCGCCCACGACAGCGTGACGACTCCGAGGCGCACGGTCGGACCCGTCCGGCCGCTGCCGTTGATGATCGTCCCGGCGATGGTCAGGAGCGAAAAGCCAACGTAGCCGACCAAAAGCACGGCCAGTGCCGGTGCCCCGATACTGTAGCCAGCGCTCGGATAGAGCAGGTGCAGCATGGCCTGCGGGCGCGCGCCCAACGTGGCTCCGAGGAGCGCGACTACGACCAGCGAATAGCGCATCGTGACCGCGATGTAGCGGCGCGTCTTGTCGACATCGCGCGCGAAGGTCGAGGCCGAGACGAGCGGAAAAATGATGAACGTGACGGCCAGGATGAGCTGGTAGGGAATGCGCGCGATGGCCTGCGCGGCACCGTAGTAGGCCTCTTGCGTGTCGGAGTAGAGCTTCGGATCGACGTGCAGCCCGATGGCCGCCTCGGCACACAGCCGCTTGAGCAGGATGCTGTCGACGAACATCAAAAGATTGAGGATCAAGAGGTAGAGCGCGACGCCGCCAAAAAACTGCGCCAGCGTGCGCTGCGAAAACGGCGCGGCTCCTGGCGCGGTTCGCGGCCAACCGACCACGATGACCGACAGCGCCAAGATGCACGCCGCCGCGGCGCCGAAGCCGCCCACCGCCGCCACCGCCGACCCGGTCACGCCGGCCACCCCCACGACCAAAAACGCGCGCAGCGTCGAGAAGCTGGCGTCGAGAGCGGCCTGCTTGTGAAACGCACGCGAGCCGTTGGCCGACCCGACGAACACCGCGTAGAGCGCGTAGCTGGCCACGACGACGGATGCGATGCGCACCGGTGTGACCAGGGTCGGGTCGTGCTCGAACCAGGCCACGGCCGGGGCAAATCCGACGAACCCAACGGTCAGCGCCAGGCCGAGATAGAGCTGCAGCTCGAGCGCGGCCTTGACCACCGACGGCGCGCGCGTCGCCGATTCGGCGACGAACTTGCTCACGCCCTGGATGGTCGCGGTCACCACGACGTTGTTGACCGGGGAGATCAGCGACAGCACCAAGATCCACAGACCGAAGGCGCTGACCGAAAGCACGCGGGGCAAAGCGAACTGGATCACATAGCCGGCGACCATGAACCACAGCTTGGCGCCGGTGATGAACAATAAGCCGCGGCCCGCGCCGACCTGGATGGGTGCGGCGGTGACGGGGGCAGCGTCGGAGGACTGGCTCGTTGGAGTGGACACCAAAGGCGAACGTAGGAGGTGGCGCCGGCCGGGTCAAGAGTTTGGCCGATGCGTGCGACCGCGAGTAGCCGACGGCAACTCGATGGTCTAGGCTCGGAAAACCAGCTTCGGTCGAGGAGTCGAGTCCATGCGAATTGTCACTGCACTGGTGATTTCTGCGGGTCTGCTGTTTTGCGCCGCCAAGGGCCGCACCGATGTGACGCCGTCGCAGCCGGACGCCGACCGCACACCGCAAGACCCCTATCCACCGACGCCGGCGGCCAAGAGCCCGCCACCCGGCTCGACCATCCATCGGCTCGACGAGCCCGCGGCTCAGTCGACCAGGTCGGGCACGTCGAACAAATCGACCGACTCCGCGCTGGAGGCGCCGAGCTATCCCGTGGCCCCGGTCACGCCAGCGGCGCATCAAGGTCGGATGCACCTTTCGATCACCAATCAGCCGGCGATCGATGCGACGTGGAGCTGCGTCGATGCCGTGCTGATCGGTCGCCCCGACGTGGCCCGCCAGCGCTGCGGGGAGGCTCTGGCCAAGGACGAGCAAAGCATCTTGGCGCATGCCGCATTGGCCGAGGTGGCACCCCCCGATCTTGCGGGCAGTGAGCGCGATCGGGCAATGGAGCTGGCGCCGCGAGGCTCACTCGCAGAGCGGCTGTTCATCGGCGGCGAGTCGCGGGCGCGCGACTACCATGTCAACGAGGCGCGGGCGACGTTCGCGCAGCTCATCGCAGAGGCGCCGACCGAGCCACGCGTCTATCTGTGGCGGGCGCGCTTCGAGCGCCACGGTGGCGAGCTCGAAGCCGCGTTAGCGGATGCGCGGCAGGCGGTGTCGCTCGACGATTCATGGCCGGTCGGCCACGCGATGTTTGGCGGCCTGCTCTTGGCCCAAGGGCAGCTCGACGCCGCGCTGGCCGAATCGAAGCGCTGGGAGGAGCTGTCGAAGAACGATCCCGGCGCCGCACTGTTGGCCGCGCGCATCGCCTTGCGCAAGGGCGAGCTCGCGGAGGCCATCGCGCAGGCCAAGCGCGCCTTGGCGCGCGACGAAAAGCTGCTGACGCCGCACCTGG
>JBBQIO010000263.1:0-5781 GCA_038325015.1 Polyangia bacterium | reverse complement strand
CGTTGGCGGCGGGCTGGCCTCGAGCGGCCCAACGACGAAGGGACCTGGGCTCGGCGTGATCAGCACGTAAGTACCTTCGTAGGTCTTCCAACCGGGTCCGGCACCTGATGAATTGAGATGGACTGGATCGATCGGGAGCGACTGGAAGATGCTGGAGTCGGTCAGGATCACCGGGGCTGGCTGCGCGGCCTGAACCGCCGACTTCATGATGAAGTCCGCGTTGATGTAATGTGTCGTCGCGTTGCCGATAATCCCTTTTCCGGTGAACTTGGTAGCGTAGCCTTGCACATCGATGGTGTCGCCGGTCTTGATTGTGTGGAGCGGGCTGATGACGCCCGCAGCGTCGACGGCCGGACAGTCTGAGCCGGTGACCTTGGTCGCACCCGGCGAAGGACTCGGCACAATGTTGCTTTGTGCGTTGACTCGCAGACCGCAGGGCGGGGTCGAGCAATTCACATCCTGAACATAAACATAGTATTCGCAGTAGTTCTTGCTGGTTTTGCTATTGGTCTGAACGTCCCGCTTGACTGGGCTGAAGATGTATAGGCCGGTGACGGCGGCCAAGGTCTTGGGCGGCGTCACTTCAGTGTCGATGTTGTGGACTGTCGTCGATGTGTACATGCCGGGGCTCGGCATAGTCGACATATCACCGCCGCCGCTGAGGCTCATGTCGCCGCCGCCTGCGGCCATGTCGTGGTTGCCTGCCGACAGGTCGATGGGGGGGTTCGGGTTCGGCGTCGAATTGCGGCAGCCGGCCACGTAGACCGTTGCGGTACAGAGTGCTGCGTAAGCCAACTTCTTGAACATGGACATGCAAATCCTCCTAAAAAACCGCTTCATATGCGTTTTCGCTTCCGCCGACGGCGAGCCCGAAAACCGTCCGCCTCGTAGCCCGAATCGCCACTGCGAGTCAAACGCTGAATGGCCGCCATTGCAGCGCTCCTTCAAAGTTTCACCAGCCAGTCACAAAGCGCCCGTCACCTGGCGGCGCATTTGGGCATCCCGGTTCAGCGTGTCAATGAGATCGTCAAAGGCAAGCGGGGGGTCAGCGCCGACACCGCGTGGCTCTTGTCGCAGGCGTTCGGGACCTCACCTGAGTTTTGGGCGAATCTGCAGAGCGCCTACGACCTCAGCGCGCACCGACCGGCGACACGCATAGCAAAGCTGGCCGGCTGACTCCTTAACCAATTTCGACGTAACTGGGATCGGCGGGGCGACCCGCCCGTTTGAGCCAGCAGCGCAGCGAGCGCGAAGCGACGCCCGTCACTCGAACCTCTACGGAGAAGCACTCCCATCCCTGAGCACCCCACTGGTCCAGGGACAGCACGCCGTCCTCTTCGTCCCCGTCGATGACTTCGAATCGGTAACTCCAGGTCTGCATAACGCGCACTATGCCATGCGCGGCCGCAACCCAATCCACATAGTCCGGCCAGACCCCAATAGTGCTACTTTAGTATCACTATGAGCCGCCCGACCACCAAGCCCGTCACCGCCGTCAAACGGCATGCCACCGAGATTCTCGCCGAGCTGCACCGGACGCGCGAGCCGATCGTCATCACCGAGCACGGTCGACAGTCGGCCGTGCTGGTCGACATCGACAGCTACGACCAGCTGCAGCGCCGCCTTGCGTTGCTCGCCGGGATTGCGCGTGGCGAGCGCGCATTCGCCGAAGGACGGACGGTCACGCAGGCTCAAGCGAAAAAGCGCCTTAGCCGATGGCTTCCCGACCGCCGGTAGCTCTTCTTTGGACGGCGCCTGCGCTCGACGACCTCGACGACATCGCCGCCTTTATCGCGCTGGATGCGCCGATCGCCGCCGGTCAGCTGGTTTCGCGCGCGCTCGCGGCGCTCGAGCGGTTGCGGCGGTTTCCGGCCTCCGGGCGGTGGGTGCCTGAGCTGTCCAGCCGGACCTACCGCGAGGTAATCGTGGCGCCGTTACGGATGGTCTACCGACGAGAAAAATCCACAATCTTGATCGTGCATGTGATGCGCGGCGAACAGCGTCTCCGGCCAGGCCGGCTGCAACGCGGCACCTGACCGGCCGGAATGTACTGCAGCATACGAGCCCACACGCCCTTGTAAAAGCAGCATCCTCTGAACGAATAAAACGCAACTTCAACCGCGCTCCTCTCGATAACCTCGAGAAATGGACAGCGCACCGGCCAGACGACCAGTGTTCGTTGCAGCTCGCTTTGCACAAAGTGTCGCTGTCGCGCTGTGTGTATTGTTGCTGCACGACGGACTCGCCCAGGCGGACGAAAAGGCCGCGACCGCAGCCGCGCAAGGGGGCCCGAAGATGTTCTATCCCGCGTTTGTGCCGCCGGCCGGCTGGAAGTCAAAGGGCCACTGTGGGCAGTCTATGCGACTAGCCGGCAGGAGGCCTGGGCGGTTGGAGACGGGGGGGCCGTCATTCGATGGGGAGGGAGCGATTGGCAGGAGATTGTTCGCCCAGCGGAAGAAGCGCTGACCTTGGTCTACGCGCCGCCCGGCGGCCCGGTTCTGGTTGGCGGCGAGCAGCTGTGGCAGGGCTAAAGCAGCGTCACGCCGTGTTCCTTGGCCAGCTGACGGTCGAAGGTCAAGAGTTCGGCGCCCATGCTCTTGGCTTTGGCCACGATTAGACAGTCGGACAGGTCGGCTTTGCCGGTGCGGTAGGCCTCGAGCGCGGCCTCGACGACGTCGAGCTCTTCGCAGACCACGCCGCGGGTCCGCGCGAGGCGCCACAAGCGCGCGTGGATCGTCGGGCGTTCCCATCCGTACGCGCTGCGCAGCACCCAGCCGACCTCCATGAGCACCAACAGCGACAAGAAGATGCCGCCGCCTGTGGCGTGGGTTACAAAGGCGCGCTCCGCTTTTTTTGTCTGCTGCGGATCGTCGCCAACCAGGACGCGCACGAGGACATTGGTATCAACCGCGATCACGCCGAACCACCTTGGCGATCGCCGCGTCCATCCCCTCTACGGAAACCGTACGCGTCACTCTGGGCCGGTCGCTGAACAGGTCGGCCGGCTCGTAGAGCGCGGGCACCAAAACGATCCGCCCCGCGGAGTCGACCGAGCCTTCGACTTTGCAGCCGGGCAGAAGCTTGAGTCGGTCGCGAATCTCCTTGGGCAAAACGAATTGACCTCGCGTGCTCATCATCAATGTGAACATGGGGCTTATTGTAAGCCATGAGAACTTACTCGACAAGGTCATGCCAATCCCCAATCCACCAACCGTCGCCGCGCTTGCACCATCGATCGGAGTGTGAGAAGGAACGTCGATGGCCCGCGTCAAGGTTCTGTTTCACGACAACTGCTTCGACGGCGCGGCCTCGGCCAGCTTGTTTCGTCGCTTTTACGCGACGTGCATCGACCCCACCGCCGAGTTCACCTTCGCCGGCAAGGCGCACGGTGCGCTGCCGGTGTACGACGACGCCAGCTTCGACGGCGACGTCAACGCGGTGGTCGACTTTCGCTACAGCTCCGATCCGCGTCTGCAGTGGTGGTTCGATCACCACGTCTCGGCCTTCCCGACGCCGGACGACGAAAAGCAATTCACCGCGCATCCCGGCGAGCATCAGTTCTTCGATCCCAAGGCGCGCTCGTGCACCAAATTTTTGGCCAAGACCTGTGCCACCAAGTTCGGCTGGGACTGGACGCAGCACCGCGACCTGGTGCACTGGGCCGACATCATCGACGGCGCGCAGTTCGAGAGTCCGACGGCTGCCGTCGAGCTCGGCCACCCGGCCTTGCGCCTGATGACCTGGGTCGAGAACAACCACGACAACCAGCTCAAGACGCGCTTTATCGACGACCTGTCCACGCGCTCGCTCGCCGACATTGCCCAGGAGCGCTACGTCGAGGATGCGCTGGTTCCGATCTTGTCGCGCCACGAGCACGCCATCGAGGTCATGCGCTCGCGCATCAAACTCAGTCACCGCGTCGTCTTCTTCGACGTCGTCGACGACGGCCTCGAGGGCTACAACAAATTCATCCCCTACTACTTGCACCCCGAGTGCCGCTACGTGGTCGGCGTGTCGCGCAGCCAGTCGCGCTGCAAGATCTCGGTCGGCTCCAATCCGTGGAGCGCCGCCAAGCGCACGGTCAACATCGCGCTTTTGTGCGAACGCTACGGCGGCGGCGGCCATCCCGTCGTCGGGGCGATCTCGGTCGGCGCGGGTGAGGTCGAACGCGGCCGGCAGATCGCGGCCGAGATCACGGCCGAGCTGTGCCGCGCGGCGGACCTCGAGTAGTGCCCTCGTTCGATGTCGTCTGCGCGCTCGACCTGGCGGAGGTCGACAACGCCGTCAACCAGGCCAAAAAGGAGATCGCGCAGCGCTACGATTTCCGCGGCACCAACACCGAGCTCGACCGCACCGACGAAGGGCTGCTCTTGAAGGCGCCCGACTCCGAGCACCTGCAGGCGGCCTATAAAGTGCTGATGGAAAAGTTGGTCAAGCGCGGCGTCTCACTGCGCTCGCTCGACCCCCAAGAGCCCGAGCCGGCGGCCAAGCAGTCGCTGCGGCAGCTGGTGTTACTCAAAGAGGGCATCAGTACGGCAAAAGGCAAAGAAATAACTAAGTACATTAAAGAAGCGAAAATCAAAGTTCAGGCACAGATCCAAGATGAGCAGGTACGCGTCACAGGCAAAAATCGCGACGACCTACAGGCCGCCATCCGCCTCTTGCGTGGCCACGACTTCGAGATCGATCTGCAGTTCAATAATTTTCGCGACTGACTTGGCCCTTAGGGCCCATCCGGGCGCCTCGGGACCGAGCTTCGATCAACTTATCCATTCGAGGGCCCTTAGTTGGCGACCGCTTTGTAGATGTCGTAGCTCGAGCCTTGGTAGGGGATGTACAAGGTATCGTCCTTGACGCAGTAATCGAAGGTCTGACTGACGCCGCCGACGACTATCGTGATGGTGCTGCCGGAGAGCGAGTAGGTGCCCGATGCGGTGCTCGAGTTGAGCTTCTGATCGCATACGCAGTTGGAGCCGCTGGTCTGGCACGTCACGGTCTGCGTCGACGAGGTGTTGCTCAGACTGGCGCAGGTGACGGTACTCGCCACGCAGCTCGAGGGCGCGGTCACGATCAATTCGCTCGCACTGAGTGTGCTGGCTACCGTCATATCGGAGCCGAAAGTGACGCTGATCTGAGTGTCCTTCTTGAGGTCAAGCTTCGCGGCTGGGCAGGACGCATCCGTCAAGGTGCCACAGCGCTTTGCCTTGACCCACGAGCCCACCACTGCGCCGCCGCAGGCGTTGAACGTTCCGCACGACGGCACATTTGATCCGCCACCGCAGCCGGCCATGCCAAGTAGTGCCACTGCTATCCATGCATTCCGAACGTTCATAATTAATCTCCGATTCTCAAGCGTTGGGTCATCGAGCCTATGTGAAACGGCGCAAATAGCGAATTCGTCGAGATGAGGTCGATGGACGGTTTGGACTGAGGTCTAGAGTCCCCGGCTAAGGCCCTTAAGCGGGCGGCAAATCCCAGTTCAACTGCTCTAACCCGCGAGAGTTAGCCAATCTTGGCTGGCGCGGCGCTTGCTTAGGTGGCGGCCAACCCGTGGAGGCCTCCTTGCGACCCTATCTGATCGTTCTGACGCTTGTGAACCTCTTGCCCTTGGCGAGCGCGACCGCTCGGGCGGCTGCCGCCTGCCCGACCGGCGACCCGTGCACGCAGACGTCGGACTGCACGCTGCTCATCTCCGATGCGCAGTGCTTCTCGGGATGCTGTGGCGAGTGCCAGCACGACTCGGACTGCCCGCCGTCGCGGTCGCACTGCAACAGCGACATG
>JBBQIO010000262.1:0-5795 GCA_038325015.1 Polyangia bacterium | reverse complement strand
TGAAGCGGTGCAGAGCGAGCTCGAGCGACCGGTCGCACTCAAGGTCCTGCATCCGCAGCTGCGTGCCGGGCGCCGGCCACATGTGCGCGCGCAGGCTTGGCTCGAAGCGCGCACCGCCGCTGCGCTGCGCCATCCGGGCGTGGTTGCGGTGTTCGATCTCGATGAGGGCAAGCAGCTCTTGGCGATGGAGCTGTGCCGCGCCGGATCACTCGCGCGCGCGCTGGCGAACGGTCCGCTCGAGGAGCCGCTGGCCATCGCCCGCGGCACCGATCTCCTGGCCACGCTGACCTATCTACACGGACGCGGCGTCGTCCACGGCGATCTCAAGCCGGCCAACCTTTTGTTGCGGCGCAGCGACGACCGCACAGTCGTGCTCGGTGACTTCGGCCTGGCGCGCCTGTTGGCCGACGACAGCGGGGCGCCCTCCTCGACGGCTGTCGCCGGAACGCTCGGCTACCTGTCGCCCGAAGGGCGTCGCGGCGAGCGCAGCGCGGCCAACGATGTCTACAGCGTCGGCGTGATCCTGGTCGAGATGCTGGTCGGCCGGCCTGCGATCGCCGAGCGTTTTGCGCGCCCGCTGTTCGACGCCAACACGGACGCTCGTTTGCTGGCCGCGCTGCCACCGTCCGTTGCCGCGCCTGTGCGCGCGCTCATCACACGGCTGGTCGCCGCCGATCCCGCCCTCCGACCGAGCGCCGACGAGGCCCATCGGGAGATGCTCATGATAGCTTCTCGCCCATGATCGCGCGCTATCAGCAGCTTCTTCTCAGCCTCGGGAGCGTCGGCTTGGCGCTGCTCGGCGGCTGCCATCCGCGCCCGGCCGGCCAGGACACCACCGACCACTTTAACCGCGCCGAGCTCGGCCGTGACTGGCTCAACACCGGCGGCAAGTACCGCATCACCGACGGCGAATTGGTCATCGACCACGCGCAGAACCACCCGCTGTGGCTGCAGCGACCGATCCCACGCGACGCGGTCATCGAGCTCGACGCGCGCTCGACCGATCCGGCCGGCGACCTTAAAATCGAGATTTGGGGCGACGGCCACTCGTACGCCAAGACGCTGTCCTACACGGCGACCAGTTACATCTTCATTTTCGGCGGCTGGCACAACCAGATCTCGGCCATCGCCCGACTCAACGAGCACGGTGAGGACCGGCGCGTGCGCACCGAGCCACACGTCGAGATCGGCCGCACCTATCATTTTCGCATCGCGCGCAAAGGCGGCCACATCGACTGGCAGATCGACGGCCAGCCCTTCTTGACCTTCGACGATCCCGACCCGCTCGACGGCGCCGAGCACAGCTATCTCGGCTTCAACGACTGGGAAGCGGAGCTGCACTTCGACAATCTCTCGGTCAAGCAGCAGTGACACGCAGCTACGGAATCACCGGCTCGTCGGGCTACATCGGCACGCGCATGACCGCGTGGCTGCTCGATCACGAGCCCGAGGCGCGCATCATCGGCTTCGATGTTCGGCCGCCCCATCCATCCATCGTCGAGCACCCGCAACGCGCGCGTTTTTCGTTTCAAACGCTGGACGTGCGCGATCGTTCGCTGGGCGCGCGGCTTCGGCAAGCGGCCGTCGAGTCCGTGCTGCACTTCGCCTTCATCGTCGACCCGCTGTACAACGAAAAAGAGATGTCGGACATCGATCTCGGCGGCACGCGTAACGTCCTCGATGCGACGCTGGCCGCTCAGGTCGGGTACCTTCTGTGCACATCGTCGACGACCGCGTATGGCGCACGGGCCGACAATCCCATCCCTCTGACCGAAGCCGATCCGACGCGCGCCGGCGCGCGCTTCAACTATGCGCACGACAAGCGACAGATGGACCAGATGGTGCGCGAGTTTGCCGCCGCGCAGCCGGCGGTCGACGTGTGCATTCTGCGTCCCTGCATCGTGCTCGGCCCCAATGTCTCGAACTCCATTGCCGCGACGCTGCTCGAGCTTCCGGTCGGCCTGCTCTTCGACGGCCATGATCCTCCGGGGCAGTTCATCCACGAGGACGATCTGGTCGTGCTGGTGGCGCTGTGTCTGCAAAAGCGGGCGACCGGCGTGTTCAACGCGGTCGGGCAAAGGGTGGCGCTGGCCAGTGAGCTGGCGTCCAGGCAGGGCAAGCGCACGCTGCGGGTCTCGTCGCGCGCCGCCGAGGCGCTGTCCTGGTTGGCCTGGAAGGCGCGGCTGACGACCTATGCCTCGCCGCCCGGGATGATCGACTTTCTCAAGTGGCCGTGGGTCGCCTCGGGACAAAAGGCCGAGCGCGAGCTCGGCTTCGTGCCGCGCTATTCGACGCAGGAGTGTTTCGACATCCTGCTCGCACGCAAAGTCGAGATCTTGACGGCGTTCAAACAAAAAATGAAAGAGCGCGGCAGACGCTAATTGCCGATCAGCTTTGCGAGAAGCTCAGCGGGTAGCGCGCGGTCACCACGCCGTGCGGCGGCGGGAAGTGCCAAGCGAGCGCCTTTTTGCGCATGCAATCGCCCGCCGCCTTCAAGTTCGGCGAGGCATCCTGCACGATCACCCCGAGCGGCGAGCCGTCGGCGCTGATCGAAAACGCGAGCACCAGTGAGCCGTTCGGATTGGCCACCCCCTCGACGCACTTTTCCAGATCGGCGTTGTGCGAGTCGACCACCTGCTCGACGACGCGCGCGTCGAGCCCGGATGGTCCCACATCGCCAGCGCCGCCCTTTTTCACTCCGCCGCCGCCGCCGTCTCCTAAGGGCGTGGTCACGGTGACGGTCACGTCGAAGCCGCCGTCGTTGTCCGACACCTTCAAGTCGTTGACGCCGAGCAAAAAGAGCCCCGATGTCTTGGCGTTGATCGTCTTGTGCGCGCCGACCATGAAGCTGTCGGGGCCGAGCTGGCCGATGAGCGCGGCGTGATTGTTCCCCGGGGCGCGGAAGCCCGGCTGGTTGTACTGAATCTTGGTGGTGATCGTAGGAATGCCGTCGGGCCCGGCGGTAATATTGGGGTGCTTCTTGGCCGACGGGCGCACCTGCCCGGTGGCCGCGACGGCGATGGTCTCGCCCTCGGCAATGGGGATTGCAACATAGTTCCCATCGGAGGATTTGTCAGAAATTTTCGCATTTTTTGCAAGATCTGCCATCTGCTGATCGCCCGCTACGCGGTAGTGATAGGTCCGCGTCGCCTCCGAAGCGACCGTCTCGATGCGATAGGTCACTGTCGCCGCACCGATAGCGACGGTGCGCGTACCCGGCGCGAGCAGCGACTTTCCGGGCACCAGCTTTTTGGCCAGCACGTTCTCGTCATGGACGCCTTTGTAGTCGATGACTTGGAACAGCGCGAAATTCCCCCCCTCGAGCAACGACCGGTCGATGATCGACGCGTAGTCGTAGCGCGGCGTCGCTGAATCAGGCACCGGGTAGGTGCGAATCACGCGATCGCCGAGCTCGATGCGAATTACTGGATCGAGTTCGTTTTTGCCCGTCGCATCGTCGGCCGCGGCCTGGGCGCCGCCACAGCGGTCGGCAGTCGCGCGCAGGCCGGGCAGCGCCAGACAGTCAAGGTCGGACAGCGACGCCGTCGACATGTGGCCGGTCGCCGCCATCTTCTTGGCGTCCAGCTTGGCGGACACGATGGTCAGCTTCAATTGACCATCGGCCGCTGCGCTTCCCGCCGCGCCGCACAGCACTCCAATCGTGACTGCAAACCAGCCGCTTCTCGTCGCTCCGCGCATGCACGCTCCCCCTGGGTTTGACCTGCGCTCGTCAGCCCGGGAGAGGCGCTCGTGCGAGCGACGCGCAGATCGGTGCGGGTCATGATCGCATGCTAGGCTCCTGCCGCGCTAGTGGCTCACGCGAGCGCCAACTCTCCCGTGGAATCGTTCGGCAAATACGTCCTTCTTCATCGGCTCGGCCAGGGCGGCATGGCCGAGGTCTTCTTGGCCAAAGAGGCGCTCGCCGACGGCCTTGCCAAGATCCTGGTGATCAAGAAGATCCACCCGTCGCTGGCGGCGACGCCACAGTTTCAAAAGATGTTCGAGGACGAGGCCAAAGTCGCGGTCATCCTCAACCATCCCAACGTCGTTCAAACCTTCGGCTATGGCCAAATCGGCGACACCTACTATTTGGCGATGGAGCACGTCGAGGGGGTCGACCTCCTCGCGCTCCTGAACCGCGCCAGCGAAGCCGGGCTGCGCATTCCGTTCGGCCTGTCGGCCTATCTCGGTCAGCAGATCGCCAAGGCGCTCGACTACGCGCACCGGAAGACCGACGAACACGGCGAGCTCCTGGGCATCGTTCATCGCGACGTGTCGCCGCAGAACGTGCTGGTCTCGTTCGACGGGATGGTCAAGCTGGTCGACTTCGGCATCGCGCGTGGGCGCCACAGCCGCGACGACGACGGCGTGCTCAAGGGCAAGTTCGCCTATATGTCGCCCGAGCAGGCGCAGGGCGCGCCGGTCGACGGGCGGTCGGATATTTTTTCGACCGGCATTTTGCTCTGGGAGATGGTCTGCGGGCGGCCGCTGTTCGCACACTTGCGTGGCAACGACGGGCTGACGCTGCTGCAGCGCGCGGATATTCCGCAGCCGCGTGACCTCGATCCCGAGGTGCCAGTGGGGCTGGAAAAAATCATTTTGAAGGCGCTCGCGCTGCGCCCCGAGGACCGCTACCAGACGGCACGCGATCTGCACCAATCGCTGGGCCATTTTTTCTTCGAGCTATCGGCGCGCGAGGGCAAGATCTTCGAGTCGAGCGCGATGGCGCGCTTCATGGCGCAGGTCGTGCCGCAACGAGTGCACGAGCTCGAGCCCGCGCTGACCATCCCGAGCGCGACGGCCGAGCCGGCCTTTGGCGCGCTGCGCACCCAACACACCGAGGCCGTGCCGACGTCCGACGCGCCGTTGCGCTTGCCGCAGCGCGAGCAGCGTTCGGTGGTCGTGGTGCACGCACAGCTGACAGGCTTTGCCGCGCTCCGCCGCGAGCTCGGCGACGGGCGCGCGCGGATGGCGCTGCTCGAATTTTTGCGCCTGGGCGAAACGCTGGCCCGTCGACACGGCGCCGAAGTGCTGCGGCTCGACGAGCGCGGGCTGGTGCTGGTGGTCGGCGTGAGCGTGGCAACCGAGCAGGATCCGGAGCGCGCGCTCGGGCTCGGCCGGTCGCTGATCGAAGCCTGGGAGTCGGTGGCGCAGAGCTTGCCGTCGGTGAGCGAGCTCGATTCGGGGCGCTCATCGGGGCTCTCGGTGGGCATTCAGCGCGGCTCGGCGCTGGTCCCCAGAGGGGCGCGAGAGGCGCCGGTCGCGTCGGGCGGTCTGGTCGATTGCGAGCTCCTCGGACCGACCGGTGAGATCGCCGCGCGACTGGTCGAAGAGGCCATGCCCGGCGAAATCCTCGTCGGTGGCGGCGTCTATCGTGCAACGCGACGCCATTTTCGTTTCGAGGAGCTCGAGAGTATGTCTCTGCTGTCGCCCGCGCCCAGCGACGCCCCCAACGAGACCTCGATTGAGAGCGCAGTCGACCCCGGGCTCTTGGCGGCCGACACCTCGGCCTTGCGTGCGCGCGTTTACCGCCTGCTCGGCGCGCGCGCGCGCTCCGAGCCGCGCCCGTCATCCGGCGAAACAGCGCATGTGATCGGACGCGCCGCCGAGATCGAGCAGCTGGCCCGCGCGTTTCGCCGCGTCGAACAGAGCGCGCTGCCGCAGCACCTGCTCCTGGTCGGTGAAGCCGGCGTCGGCAAGCGCACCATCGTCGAGGCCTTCTTGCGGCAGCTCGACAGCGAGCGCCATCTGGTCGTGCGGGCGATGGCGCGTCCGAGCCTGATCCACACGCCGTA
>JBBQIO010000261.1:0-5813 GCA_038325015.1 Polyangia bacterium | reverse complement strand
CCCGGCGCGCCGCCCTTTTTCGTCCACCTCGGCAGCAGCACCACGGCAAGGAGTCCGTTCGTCCCCATGGCAACCCATATCACCGAAGAGTGCATCAACTGCGGCGCATGCGAGCCGGAGTGCCCCAACGAGGCCATTTCTGAGGGCGATGACATCTACGTCATCGATCCCAACCTGTGCACCGAGTGCGTCGGCTTTCACGACTACGAGGCCTGTCAGGCGGTTTGCCCGGTGGAGTGCTGTATCCCGGATCCGAAGCTTCCCGAGGCCGAGGACACGCTCTTGGGCCGCGCCAAGAAGCTCCATCCCGACAAAGAGTTCCCGGCGCTCGAGGCGCTCCCGGCGAATCTGTCGCGCTTTCGCAAATAGGGGAACCTTCCCGTCCCCCCTCGTTTGGCACCGCCAAACGAGCCTCCCCCTACCCGCGTTTCTCGCGACGCTGATCTCACTCCATAGGCCGCTAGGCGGCGGCGGACGAGCTCCGGCGCTCGGTGGTTCCGTCTTTGCCGATGCCCGACAGATTGACCGACACCAGCTTGGAGATGCCGGGCTCCTCCATCGTCACGCCGTAGAGCGTGTCGGCGATCTGCATCGTCCGCTTGTTGTGCGTGATGACGATGAACTGCGTCCGATCGGTCAGGTCGCGGATGAGGTCGTTGAACCGGCCGACGTTGGCCTCGTCGAGCGGCGCGTCGACCTCGTCCAGCAGGCAGAACGGCGACGGCTTGATGAGGAAGATGGCGAAGATCAGCGCCACCGCGGTCATCGCCTTTTCGCCGCCCGACAGCATCTCGACGGTCGCGTTCTTCTTGCCCGGCGGCTGCGCGATGATCTCGATTCCGGAGTCGAGCAGATTCTCTTCGTCGGTCAGGACCAGTCGCCCGTGGCCGCCCGCGAAGCAGCGCGGAAAGATCTGCTGGAAGCGCTCGTTGACCAAATCGAAGACCTCGCGAAAACGCTTCTTCGAGGTCTTGTTGATGCGGTCGATGGCCTCTTCGAGCTGCGCCAGCGCCTGCTCGAGGTCGCCCTTTTGACCGGCCAGGAAGTTGAAGCGCGTCTCGAGCGCGTTGTACTCCTCGATCGCGTGCAGATTGATTTCGCCCATGCGCTCGATGAGGTCGCGCAGCGTCTCGGCGCGCGCCTCTTCGATGGCTCCGTGCAGCGGCCGCAGGTGAAAGTCGTAGAGTTGCGTGCGCAGGTCGAGGCGATAGCGCTCCGCGATGGTCTCTTCGATGTGGGTGCGGCGGGACGATTGATCGTGGCGCAACAATTCCAGGCGGCCCTGCTCGCCGCCCAGCGCGTCGACGCGGTGGCGCACGATCTTGAGCTCCACTTCATAGCCGGAGAGAACGCCGCGGCGCTCTTCGTAGCGGCCGCGAAGGACGCTCATCGCCTCGGCCATCTGGACATGCTCGTCGGCCAGCTCGACCAGCTCTGCGCGTCGGGCTGTCGACACGCCGGCGAGTTCGCTGGCCCTGGCTTCCGCTTCGCCGGCGCTCCCGGAGAGTCGCTCGCGTCGGAAATTGAAGTCGATTTGTGTCTGGCGTAGGCGTTCGACCACCCCTTCGAGCCGCACCCGCTTTTCGCGCCAAGCGGCGACCTCTACCTTGAGCGTAGTCACCGCCTCGGCGGCGCGCTCGACGACGTCGATGAGCGCGACCTGCGTGCGCCCCAGCTCGGACAGACGATCTTCGAGCGTGACCAGCTGATCGCGCAGCTGGCGGATTTCCAGCTGCCCCTCTTCGGCCTCACGCGCGGCCTCGGTGGTCTGCGCTTGCAGGTCGCCGCCTTCGTCGCCGATCACCTCTTTGCGCTCGCTCGTCCGCTTGAGTTCGTCGGTCAGGCGGGCCAGATCCTTTTGCTTCATGACCAGCGCCATCTCGTGCTGATGGGCCTCGCGTCCGAGCTCTTCGAGCCGCGTCTGCAGCTCGCTCTGCTCGACGGCGAACCCGCGGTGCGCCGTCTCGGCCTCGAGATGACGCGCGGCAAGCGCGGTGATCTTCTCTTCGAGCTCGCGCATCTCGCGCTTTTGCTGCAGCAGACCCGCCGCCGCGGCCTCCCTGGAGCCGCCCGTGACTGTGCCGTCGCGCTCGACCAGCTCGCCGTTGCAGGTGACCACGATCGAGCCGTGACCGGCGCGCCACAGATCGAGAGCGACCAGCAGATCGGCGGCGATGACGACATCGGCGAACAGGTGGCGCACCAGACCGTCGTGCTCCTCGGGCCACTTGAGATGGTCGATCAGCTTGCCGAGCACGCCTTCGGGGACTTCGGCGTCGTTCGCGCTCTGCACCGCCGGCGCGACCACCGCGGCAAAGCGATTGCGCGGGATAAAGCTGGCGCGCCCACCGCGCTTCTCCTTGAGCAGCTCGACCGCATCGACGCCGACCTCCTGCGTCTCGACGACCACCGCACCGAGCCGATGCGCCAGCACCGCCTCGACCGCAGCCTCGTACTCCGCCGGCGCCTCGATGAGGTCGCCGAGCGGCCCCAGGATGCCCCAGCGATTTTGCCGCTCTTGCAAGATGGCTCGCGTGCCTTGATCGAACCCTTCATAGCGGGTGTGGATCTCTTCGAGCGAGTGCAGGCGCGCGCGGCGCTGCTGCAGCTCCTTGTCGACCACCGAAAGCTCGCTCTGCGCCTGCAAGGTCAGTGGGCGCAGCTCGTCGCGCCGGCTCTCGGCACGTCGCTGGTCGACGACCAGGCGTTCGCGCTCGACGGTCAGGCGCTCGACCTCGACCTCGAGCTCGTCCTTGGACAGCCCCAGCTCATCGACGTGGCTGCCGAGCCGCGACTCCTCTTCGGCCAGCCGTCCGAGGCGAATCTGCAGGTCGTCCCGCCGCCGCGCCGCCGCGCGCTCGGCCGCTTCGCCGCGCGCAATGTCGGCCTTCTTGACGCCCACGTCAGAGCGCGTCGTATCGACCTCGCGCTGCAGCGCAGCCAGCGCCTCTTTACGGAGCCGCAGCTCCTCCTCACGAATGCGCAGCTCATCGCCGCGCCCCTCGCCGGTCGACAGAAGCTCGGCCAGCTCGGCCCGCGCCTGCGTTTCTTCGACCTCGGCCACCGCCAGCCGCTCGGCCAGGCTCGCCGCCTCCGCCCGCTCGTTGAGCGAGCGCGCGTGCAGGTCACGCGCCTGCCGCTCCTCGTGCTCGGCCTCGTGCTCGGCCAGCTTGATGCGATTGTCGAGCTCGTAGAGGCGCTCCTGCCGGTCGGTCAGAACCCGCTCCTCTTCGGCCGCCTCCAGGCGCGCCCCTTCGAGCTCGGCCTCGCGCACGACCAGGTTGGCCTGACCGTCCTGGCGCTCTTCGACCACCGCGTCGAGACTCGCGGTGCTGACCCGCTCCTCGGCGACCAGGCCGAGCCAGCGCTGCGACGCGCCCCACAGGTCGATCTCGCGCAGCTCCGCTTTGTACTGTCGGTAGCGCTCGGCCTTTTGCGCTTGCCGGCGCAGCGATCCGAGCTGTTTTTCGATCTCGGCGACGACGTCCGAGACCCGCAGCAAGTTCTGCCGCGTCCCCTCCATCTTTTTTTCCGCCGCCTTCTTCTTGACCTTGAACTTGGTGATGCCGGCCGCCTCTTCGATGAGCTGCCGGCGGTCCTCGGGGCGCGACGAGACGATCATGCCGACCCGCCCCTGCTCGATGATCGAGTAGGCCTTGGCGCCGATGCCGGTGCCGAGGAAGAAGTCGACGACATCGCGCAGGCGACAGGGCGTTTTGTTGAGGTAGTATTCGGAGGTGCCGTCGCGGTACAGCTTGCGGGTCACGGCGATCTCCGAATACGCCAGATATTCGATCGGGACGTTGCCGTCGTTCTCGAAGACCAGCGTCACTTCGCACACGCCGAGCGGGCCGCGGGAGTCGGAGCCGGCGAAGATGACGTCGTCCATCGACTTGCCGCGCAGGTGCTTGGCGGACTGCTCGCCCATGCACCAGCGGATGGCGTCGACGATGTTCGACTTACCACAGCCGTTGGGGCCCACGACTGCGGTAATGGGCTCGTTGAAATGGACGACTGCGCGGTCGCAGAACGACTTGAACCCGACTACTTCCAAACGCTTGATCTTCATGGGTTTCATCCACCCTTCGACATGGTTGCGCCACTACATAGTGCAACGTAGTGTCACCTAGTGCGACAGAAGCTAGCACGAGGGTCCGTGGGCGTAAAGATCTGCTTTTGGCAGCCTGAGCCACCGTTCCGCACTCAAACGCCGCCGCGAGTCAAAGGCAAATTTTTTACCTTTTTTATCGCTGCGCTCTGCCTGGTCGCGCTGCCAACCGCGCACGCCGAGCCGGTCGCCATCTTGCACATCCGGGCGCACACCCGACTCGACCTGCACCTGGTGCGGCGCGTCCGCGTCAACGAATCCCTGGGCGGCGACGACGGCATTCGCTTGGAGGGTGTGCTCGTGGATGAGCCACTGGGTCGGCCGGTGGCGGGCCGAACGGTGGCCCTGGCGATCGAGGGCGAGGGCGACGCCGGGCGTTTTTATCGCTACGCCGAGCCGACCGCCGCCGACGGCTCGTTTCGCTTCACCGCTCCGCTCAAGCTGGGTCGCTATTCGCTGCGATTGGCGAGCAGCGGCGATGCCCAATACGCGGCCGCGACCGCCATCGTCCGGCGTCTCGATCTCGGCCGCTCGACCCCCAGCTTGACGATTCAGGCGGCCCAGATCTGGCCCGTGCAAGAGGCGGTTTTTCCCGTCGCTGTGAGCGCCACCGAGGAGCCGCCCATCGATTTCCCCGAGAGCGCCGGCCGAGGCGCCTCGATCGACCTGCCGCTCTCCCTCCTCGTGGACGGACGAGTCATCGCCACCGGACAGACGCACGACGGGACCTGGAGCCCCGCCGTCGACGCCGCCCGGCTGGGCGCGCCTGGCCACACCGCCGAGCTCAGCGTGCGGTTCGCCGGCGACGCCATCCGCAACCCCGCCGAAGCCAGCACGCCGGTGCTGGTCGTCACGCAAACCGTCATCCACGCCGAGGGTCACTCGGAGCCCGGCCAAAGCTGGGTCCAAGGCAACGTCAGCGACACCCTCGGTGCCACGCCGGGCGCCGAAATCACCGTCGCGACCGAGGACGCCGAGGATGAACCCGGCGCTCCGGAGCGGCTGCTGGGCCGTACGACCAGCCGCTCCGACGGCACGTTCGCCCTCCCGCTCCCTGGCCTGTCGAACGGCCGCCATGCGTTGCGCGTTCGGGTCACGCCCGCTGAGCGCTGGCGGCTGCCGTCGAGCCAGTCACTGTCGCTCCTAGTGGTGCCAGTGCGGGTCGGTCGCCTGCCCTATTTCATCCCGGCTTTTCTCACCCTTTTCGCCCTGGCCAGCGTGACCCTCGCCCGCCGCAGGACGACCAGCGACGAAGCTGCACCCCTGGGCGCCGGCCGGCGCGCCGGGTCCGACCCGCTCTGGTCGTCCCAATCGGTGCCCAGCACGAAAAGGATTGACCTCTCGGAGGGCGTGGTGCGGGCCCGCGCTTTCGATCTCTATGTCGAGGTGGCGAACAAGTTGGGTGCCGATCCGCAGCGTCGTACGCCGCGCGAGCTGCTGGCCGATGTGCAGCGTCGCTCCCTTTTGCCCGGCCGCTTCGCGCGCTTCGTGGCCGCCGTCGAGCAGCTCTCGTGGGGCCGATCGCGGCCCGTCGAAGATCTCACGCATCTGGCCCAGTTGGCGCAGTTGGCCGACGAGGCCACCGCGCCCCCACCGGTCGAGCCGCTTGACCCCGGCGACGTGAGGTCCCTATAGTCCGCCGCCAATGACCGGCCTCGAAATAGGGCTTATCGCCGCTGGAAGCACCGCCGGAATCGGCGGGCTC
>JBBQIO010000260.1:0-5835 GCA_038325015.1 Polyangia bacterium | reverse complement strand
CCCCCCCGGCAGCAGCTCCAGTCGGGCTTTACCAAACGAGAACGGCCGGCGGTAGGGCGTGATCATCGCCTCGGTCGACGAGTGCAATAGGTGCGCAGTGCGCTCGGTGCACAAGAGGCGCCCCGCGTGCTGCCGCGGCATCGCGATGTCGCCGGCGGACACGAAGCACAGCCCGCGCGCCGGCGCGTCGCACCACAGACGCGTTCCCTCGATGTGCACTCCACCGGCCCAGCGCACCGTTTCGGGCGGCGCCGCGACAGATCGCCTGTGAGATCGTCGGCCCATGGGTCTTATCGCCAGCTTTGGAGCTTCGACCGACGCGGGTCAAGGGACATATTGTCGCAGGTGGCCATCCTCGGCCGGCTGTGCGAGCGTAAGGGATGGACGGGACCCGCATGCTGCAGTGCAGCATTTTTGCTGCGATGGCTGTCGCCGGCTGCGGCGGCGGCACCGTTTCGCCGTGGCCCGCGACCTTTCTTATCGGCACGGCGACCGCGCCCTATCAGGTCGAGGGCGGCCTGCACGACAGCGACTGGTATCAGTGGGAATCGACCTCGGCCAACACCCAAATGGCGCACGCCGACAACGGCCCCGACGAGTACGATCACTTCGACGCCGACTTCGCCCTGGCCGAGCAGATGGAGAACAGCGCGCTGCGCATGGGCATCGACTGGTCGCGCCTGTTCCCCACTGCCGCCAGCTTTCCGAGCGCGCCCGACCCGACGGCCCTGGCGCACTATCACGCGGTCTTCGCGTCGCTCAAGGCGCATCATCTGTCGCCGCTGGTCACGCTCTACCACTGGAACTTTCCCATCTGGATCGACGACCTGACGCAAAAAGACACGGTCTCCGGTTGGCTCGACGCAAAATCCGTACAGCAGCTCGCCGACTTCGCCACCTTCGCCGGCCACGAGTTCGGCGGCGAGGTCGACAGCTGGATCACGCTCAACGAGCCGACCGCGACGCTGTTGCAGGGTTTCGTGTTGGGCACCTATCCGCCCGAGCGCGCGGGCCTGGCGAACGCCGCAGGCATCGCCAACGCCGAGCTGGCGACGCGCAACATGATCTACGCGCACGCCGCGGCGTATGATGCGCTGCATGCCGCCGACACCGTCGATGCCGATGGCGACGGAGTGGCGGTGCGCGTTTCCGAGGCGTTTCATCTGCGCACGTTCGCGCCGAGCGATCCGACCAGTGCGGACGACCAGACGGCGACAGCGCAGCTTCACTACTTGTCCAATGAGCTCTTCGTCAACGCGGCGACACGCGGCGACCTCGACTACGATCTCGACGGCAAGCTCGACGGACCGAGAGACAAGAGCGCCGATCCGCAGCTCAGGGGGCGGCTCGATTTCGTCGGCGTCAATTACTACGGGCCGACCCTGGTGGCCGCCCTGCCAATCGCGTTCGGACCCCTGTCCGGACTGCCGCAGCTGATCGATCTGCCCGACGGAAGGCCGCACACCGAGTACGGTTGGTCGATCGATGCGCCGGGGTTGCGCAGCGTGCTCGACGAGGTCAAAGGCTTTGGTTTGCCGCTCTGGATCACCGAAAATGGCATCGCCGACCACGTCGATGCGCAGCGCCCGCGCTTCATCGCGCAGCATCTCCAAGTGGTGCAGCAGGCCATCTCCGATGGGCTCAAGGTCGAGGCCTACTTTCACTGGTCGCTGATCGACAACTTCGAGTGGGCTGGCGGCTACTGTCCGTGCTTCGGCCTGGCGCGCGTGGATTATGCTGCAGCGCAAAAAACTCGGACGCTCGGCGCCGGCGCCGCCGTATTTCAGCAGATCGCGCACGACCGCGGCGTGTCGCCGGCGATCCTCACGCAATACCCGAGCTATCCGCCGCCGACCAAAGAGTGTCCAGGCGGGGGCTGACACTGCACACCGGGTGGTGATCGCGCCCGCAGCGCGCGCGTCCGCGCCGTTCTCGCGGTGGCAAAGCGATTGCATCACTCGCGGCCATGCGATTGTGGAGCCTCGGATTGCTGGTCGGTGCGTGCCTGTTTACCAGCCCGGCGCAGGCCGCGGGGCTGTCGGTCCTGTCCGCCGGGCCGATGGTCGATGGCGGTACCGACGGCGGCCCTTCCGTCGGCGCGGAGGTCAAAGTCGACCTGGGCCGCGACTTTCGGCGATTCCGCATTGGCGGCGAGTTTCGCTTTTCCGGCAGGCAGCCTGCTGTTCGGCTACCGGCCGTAGCTTCGGCTACCATGCGCTGTGCGGCTGGCCGGCAACGCAGCCATCTTCATCCGCGATCCCGTCGGGCGATGGATTTTGCCGGAGAGAGGCCCTGGTGAAAGTGTTAGTGCTTGGCGCGGGCGGCTTTTTCGGCTTCGAGCGCTGCCTGCACTGCCGGGCGCGCGCTGACCCGCTCGACAAACGATGCGAGCGCCGGCCACTTGGCGAGCTCGATTCCGTTTTTGCCGGTCCAGCTCAATAAGGTGAATAGATAGCCGTCGGCGACCGAAAATTGCGGGCCCAACAGGAACGGCTGATCGGCGAGCTTGCTCGCGATGTAGTCGAGCTTCTTGCCGATGTTTTGGCGTGCCGCAGTCTTGGCTTCTTCGGTCGACGATTTATTGAACAGCGGCCCGAACGCCTTGTGCAGCTCGGCTGCAAGATAGTTCAGCCACTCGGCCAGGCGATAGCGTTCGAACGTGCCCGCCGGCGGCGCCAGCTTCGCCTCCGGCTTCAGGTCTGCGATGTACTGCACGATCGCCGCGCCTTCGGTCAGCACCTCGCCGTTGTCGAGCGCCAGCGCCGGCACCGAACCCTTGGGATTGATCGCGTAGTAGTCGGCGCCGCTTTGCGTCTTGTGGTCGCCGTGAATCGTGACGACTTCAGTGTCGAACGGCAGGCCCGCTTCGCGCAGCGCAATATGCGGCGAGAGCGAGCAGGCGCCGGGTGACATGTACAGCTTCATGCGGGTCTCCAGTGGCTTTTAGCCACGGTAAAAGAACGTCGCGTACATGAACACATAAGGCGCGGTGAAGATCAGCGCATCGATGCGATCGAGCATTCCACCGTGGCCGGGCAGGAGCTTGCCGGAGTCTTTGACGTCGACGCTGCGCTTGAGCAGCGACTCGCACAGATCGCCGAGCTGGCCGAGCACGTTGGCCGGCACGGCAATCAATCCCACGTCGAGCCAGCTCAGCGTCGGCAAATAAAACAGCTTGGCAATCACCAGCGCGAGGATGCTGGCCGCCATGCCGCCGCACGCGCCGATCAGCGTCTTTTTCGGGCTGACCGCTTCGTACAATTTGCGCGGCCAGTACTTGCCCAAAAAGCGCCCGGCGAAATAGGCGCCGGTATCGCTCATCCAGGTCAGCGTCAGGGTGATGAGAACCCACCAGCCGCCGTCGGCGCCATGCGTTTTGAGGAGGGCCACGAAGCTCGGCAGCACACCGGCGTAGAGAAAACCGGCGAGCTGAAAGCCAATCCGCTGCGCCACCGTCTGCATGTCGCGATAGGCCAGCACGTAGTACAAAAAAACCGCCATCGTCACGCCGCCGAGCACGAACACGAGCAGCGCCGGCCGCCAGTAAATCGTCGCGCCCAGCGCCGTCCCGAGCACGACGCCGACCATGCGCTCGGTGGCCGACTCTTTGGGCATGGTCATGCCGTAAAACTCGTGCAGCGACAGTGCCGTCGCGACGATCACGATCAGCCACCAGCCGATCGGGTTCGACCAAAAAATCGCTGCCAGCAGAACCGGGATGAGCACCCCGGCCGTGACCAGTCGTGCAACTAGATTACTCAGAGATCGCTCGCAGCTTGACCTGCTCCGACGTCAGGCCGAAGCGACGCTCGCGCCCGCCGAAGCTGTTGATCGCTTCGAGCAGCTCGTCGCGCCGGAAGTCGGGCCACAACGTCTCGGTGAAATAGAGCTCGGCGTAGGCCACTTCCCACAGTAAAAAGTTCGACAGCCGCTGCTCGCCCGAGGTGCGCACGACCAGATCGAGCGGCGGCAGGTCGCGCGTGCACAGCGCCTCGGACACCGACAGGATGTTGACGTCTTGAAGGCGCAGCTCGCCGGCTTGCACGCGCTCGACCAACTGGCGCGCCGCGTCGACCAACGCCTCGCGTCCGCCGTACGACAGGGCGAGGCACAGCGTCATGCCCTTATTGTCGGCCGAATCGCGCTTGAGCGCATCGAGCGGCTCTTTGACGAAGTCGGGCAGCCGCGCCAGGTCGCCGATCGTCAACAGGCGGATGTCGTTGTCGAGAATCTCGTCGCGCTCGTCGACCAAGTAGTCGCGGAGGAGCGCCATCAGCATGCGCACCTCTTCGATCGGTCGGTCCCAGTTCTGCGACGAAAATGCGTACAGCGTCAGGGCCTCTAGGCCAAGCTCACGCGCCGCGCGCGTGACCTCGCGGACCGAGTCGGCGCCGCGGCGGTGCCCTTCGATGCGCGGCAGGCCACGGCGTTTGGCCCAGCGTCCGTTGCCATCCATGATGATGGCGACGTGCTTCGGCGCATTGTTCGCGTCACTTTCGCCCGTCACCGACATTGGAAGCCTCCCGTAGCATGAATCGCGCGTGCGATTGGGAAAATACGCCTGCATGGTACGCTCGGCCGATGGCAGATCTTGCAACTCCTCGCGCACCGCTCCTGGCGGAGCGTGTGGCGGTGATCACCGGTGCCGGGCGCGGCATCGGCCGGGCGATCGCGTTGGCCTTCGTCAAGGAGGGGGCAAAAGTGGTCATCAACGACGTCGAAGAGGCCCCCGCCCAAGAGGCCCGCGCCGCCTGCGACGCGCTGGTTCCGGGCGCCGCCAGCATCGCGCTGGGCTCGATTGCGGATCGCAACGCCACCGACGCCATCATGCGCGCGGCGGTGGAAAAGCACGGCCAGCTCGACTTCCTGGTCAACAACGCCGGCATCACGCGCGACCGCATGACCCACCTCATGTCCGACGAGGAGTGGGACCTGGTCCTCGACGTCAATCTGACCGGCACCTTCAACTGCATCCGTTCGGCCGCACCCTTCATGCGCGACGTCGCCAAGCGCGAGCTCGAAACCCAAGGCCGCCCGCGCTACCACAGGAAGATCGTCAACTTTTTCTCGACCGCGGCGATCCGCGGCAATCCCGGGCAGATCAACTACACCGCGGCCAAGATGGGCAACGTCGGCATCACGCGGACGGTGGCCCAGGAATGGGCCCGCTTCTGGATCAACGTCAATGCGGTGGCCCCCGGCTTCACCAACACCCGGCTGACCGCGCCCAAAGAAAAGGGCGACGCGCTGGGCGTCCCCGAGGCGCAGCGTCAGGCCACGCTGGCGCGCATTCCGATGGGGCGCTTCGTCGAGCCCGAGGATGTTGCGGGCGCGGTGCTGTTTTTCGCCTGCCCGCTGTCCGATTTCGTCACCGGGCAGGAGCTCAACGTCTCGGGCGGAATGCAGATTCCGTAGGCGCCGAGCGTAGGAATGATTGCTATGATATCGGGCATGCTTCGACTCTTCGCGCTGTTGCTGTTGGTATGTGCCGCGGTCAGTGCTGCTGGCTGCGACGATGGAATGGCGCCGCCGGCGTTCGGCGTCGACATGGCTGCGCCGGTCGATGGTGACGCGGATGCCAATCCGAGCTTGTAGTCGATCCTCACCGTAGGCCGCGGCGGCCCGTTGCGCGTTCGCAGCAAGGAGGAAGTCGCATGAAGACGGCTGACGATATCAAGTCGTATCTGTTGATGATGGAGCTCACCTCGGAGGAGCCGCGCGAGGGCACCTGGATCGTCCAGGGGTCCGAGGGCGTGGACAATCTGGTGGTCACGCTGGCCGGGCCGGTGGTCGTCTTCCGCATCAAGGTGATGGAGGTGCCGCGCCACAATCGCG
>JBBQIO010000259.1:0-5840 GCA_038325015.1 Polyangia bacterium | reverse complement strand
CACGTTGCGTTGCCGCAGACCCCGCCGTTGCAGGTGCCGCTGATCGGACAGGTGCTGCCGGCGCAGCATGGGCTGTTGGTGGCGCCGCATGGTGCGCACTGGCCGGTCGAGTCGCACAGGGTGTGCGCGGAGCTGCAGGTGCCGCACGCCATGTTGTTGCACGAAGGGTCGATGCCGCATACGCGATTGGCGCAGCAGCTGCTCAGATCGGCGGCGGCCGCGGCGTCGCGTCGCTCCCCTGCGTCGGGCACCGCGAGATCCGGCACCGCCAAATCCGGGACTTGTGTCAGCGGCCGTGGGCTCTCGACGACACAGTTGCCGCGTTCGTCGCACACATTGTCGATGTCCGCGCAGTCGATGCGGCCGTAGCACTTGGCGTACAGCGTGATATCGAGGCGGAGGCTGGTGCCGGTCGCGAAGGTGAAGCTCGCCGCGTCAGCAATCTTGGGGACACGGGTGCCGTCGCCCAGCGTGAGCTCGCCCTTGACCGTCACGCGCACCGTGTCGCTGCGGCCGTGCGCGCCAGGGATGAGTGTTGCGGTGATCGGAAAGTCGCTGCAACTGGTGGTCACGTCCGCGCTGCACAGAAGGACATCGGTGGAGTTGTCGGGCGTCAGCGAGGTGCCGCTGGTGTCGTGCGCGTCGATACTGACGCGGTCGATCTGCGTGCCGATTCCGAGGCCGACCTGATGCACCGATAGAACCAGCTCGGTCAGGTTGGCTCTGCAGCCGGCAACGCCGCAGAGCAGCGTCGCAGCGACGAGAGGCGCGTAGCGTTTCATCGGGTGCTCGTCCACGGGCCGAAGTCCGACTTGGTCGGCGACGGCGCGTTTGGCTGACCAAACAGCACGCCGAGCGCCACCGCGCCCCCGATGACCAGCACACCGGCCACGACCGCCCCGACGATAGCGCCGGTATGGCGCCGCCTAGGTGCCTCTTGGAGCCCGATCGGCGGCGGGATCAGCGCGACCGCGGATGTCTCGTGCACATCAGGGGTCAGCCGCGCCGTTTCGGCGGCTTCCGCGGCGGCCCGGTCGGCGGCGGCCCGGTCGGCGGCGGCTTTGACTTCGCCCTGGCGCCGCTTGAGCGCGACAATTCGCGTCCGCACCTCAGCGGCATCCGGAGCGGTGCCGCCGGCAATGTAGCGCTGATAGTGGGCGATGGCCTGGTCGTAGTCCTCCAGTCGGTCGTAGCAGCGCGCGATATTGTAGTCGAGCGCCGGAGCCGCCTTGACCCGAGCGGCGGCGATAAACTCGTCGAGCGCGCTGCGGTAATTCTTGGCGTCGTAAAAATGGCTGCCGCGCTCGAAGTGGAGCTTCGCGATCTCCAGGTCGGGATCGTCGATCGCCGCGCGCGACCCCGCGGGCGCCAACATGACGGCCAGCGCAATTACGACAGCGCAACGAGACCACATCGGACAACCCTTACGTGGTTCGGCGGCGAAGTAAAGTTGCAAGCGTATGATGGGGGCATGAATCGCCTCATCGTCTTGGTGACGGCGCTCCTCTGTGGAGCCGCTGCTGCCGCGGTCGACGAGCCCGTCGCAGTGATGCCGTTCCGCAGCCTGAGCGGCGGTTCGAAGCTGGCGTGGCTCGAAGCCGGCATCGCCGAGACGATGGTCGCCGACCTGCGACGCAGCCACATTGCCGTGGTCGAGCGCGCGCAGATCGAGCAAGCGCTCAAGGAGCTCTCGCTAAAGGGCAAGGGCGCGATCGATCCGGCGACCGCGGTGCGACTGGGCAAGCTGGTGGGCGCGCACACGATCGTCGTCGGCGCCGTGCAAGAGGCCAATCAGCAGCTTCGCCTCACTGCGCGCTTCGTCGCCGTGCAGAGCGGGGTGGTGCAGGAGGCGGCGAGTGCGACCGGCTCGGTCGAACACATCTTCGGGCTGCAGGACGAGCTCATCGACAAGCTCCTCGGCAAGGTCTCGGCCGCGCGACCGACGCGGCGCTCGACGCCCAAAATGGTGCGCGCGTACGAGCTGTACGGCCGGAGCCTGCTCGCCTCGGCCGACGGCGACCGCGCTTTTTTGTTGGCCCAGTCGGTGGCCATCGATCCTTCGTTCGTCTATGCCAGCGACGACCTGGCGTCGCTGCAAAAGCGCATGGCTGAATATTCGCGCTCATCGATCCTCAAGCTGGCCGCGCGGGATGAGGCGCTGTGGGCGCGCGCGCAAGAGCCCAAGCGGAGCGCCGACGATCGGCTGCGCACGGCACGCGAGTTGCTCGACTCGCTGGCGGCGGCACGCCGGTGGCACACGCTGGCTGAGTTGGCGCCCCGGGTCGGCCAGCTCAAGCTGCCGGATCTCGACGACGAGGCCTCGTTTCGCCGCTTTTTGGCGCTCGACAAGCTGCGCCGCTACGATCTCGCCCTGCAGATCGGCGAGCATCACTTGCAGTCGTTTCCCACCGGCCTGCGCTATCGCGAAGTGGAAGGCCGCATGCACGAGATCGTCGAGTACCGGAAGAAGCTCACGTCGCGCCGGCCGGAGTACGAAGCCGACCTGAAGGAAAAGCAGGACGGCATGTTGAAGAACGGGATCGTGCCGCCGGAGCGGCGTTTCGAGTACGACTTTGCGCCCTGCGTGGCCACGCGCTGGAACAGCCTGACCGATGATCTGATGCTCGACAATTGCAGCAAGTATTTGGCGCAGCACGGACAAGACCGCAACCCCGACGCGCAGGCGCACGCGCTGTCGGCGCGCTTCTTCGTCATCGTGGCGCTCGATGCCAAGGGCGACTTCGCGCGTGCGCGCCCGCTGGCCGAGAGCCTGATCGCCGACTCCGACGAGTGGGACGAGGAGCTGCGGAAGCTGATGGCGGAATGGCCGATGGATTGAGGCGCGCCCTCGGGCGCAATCGTTCTTGGGACAAAATGCGCGCTCGGTGAAACCGTCGCCGGGCTCGGGTCACACCCTCCTGGGAGGTTCGAGATGCGAGCTCATCGGACGGTGGCACCGTGGTTTGTGTTCGGCTCAATCGTCGCGCTGGCGGCGGGTCCGGCGTTGGCTGCGCGGGCGACCGTGACCACGCGTCAGGAGGTCAAGGTCACGCACATCGCGCTCGTCGTCGACAGTGACGGCGGCAATGTCGACGTCAAGGCGGGCCAGGCTGGCCTGGTCATGGTCGAGGCGGAGCGTCACGCAGCCACTGACGAAGCGGCGCGCAGTTTGCCGGTCGAGGTCAAGCTCGACGGCGGGACTTTGCACGTGCGCTTTCGCCGGGGCCCGACCGAGCGGCAGCAAAACGAATCGGTCGACTTTCACATCACACTACCCGCCGATTCGCCGATCGCCGCGAGCACCGGCGGCGGCGCGGTCTCCATCCGCGGTGCGACCGGCGGGCTGGACGTCAAGACCGGCGGCGGCAGCATCCGCGTCGAGGGCGCGCGCGGCAACATCCAGGCAAGCACCGGGGGCGGCGCGATCGAGATGACCGGGATCAGCGGGACGGTCGACGTTAACACCGGCGGCGGCGGTATCCATGTGGCGGCGAGCGCGCTCAGCGGACGCAATCGTATGAGCACCGGGGGCGGTGGCATCACCGTCGCCATTCCCAAAGACTCCAAGCTCAGCGTCGACGCGTCGACCGGCGGCGGCGGCGCGCACAACGATTTTGGCCTGCCGACGGAGGGCGACAAATGGGGCCCTCCGCGCGGCTTCCACGGCAAGATCGGCGACGGCAGCGGCGGAACGCTGGAGATGAACACCGGCGGCGGCGGGATCTCGCTCGAACAGAGCAAGGGCGAGTAGGTTTTCAATAGCCTGCTTCCAGCTCGCCCACAGACCGACGGCGTGCCGTATGTGCCCGATCGGCCGGCGCGATCGGATCAATCAGATCGATCGGATCGACAAAGCCAGGTCAGGCGGCAAAGGCCGCATGAGCGCGGATCAATGCAACGGCGATTGCGTGTAGCGACTATTCGCCGATGATTCGTCGCGGGCCGGTCTCGTCGAGCAGATCGACCGGGCTGCACTTGTCGATGTGGCCCAATAGGCCACGATAGATGCCGTAGCCGACGAGCTTGCGCAGCCGCGGTGAAAAATGTTTGGCCACCTTTTGCGGGATGCCGAGCTGCTGATTCTCCTGCTGCCGGATGAAGCCGGTGCAATAGTTCATCGCGATCCCGACGCGGTGCGCATCGGTGCGATTGGCGCCGCCACCGTGCCAAATGCTGCCGTTGAAGATGAGCACGCTGCCGCGCGCCATCGCCGCGGGAATCGTCGTGTGGGTCTCGCCGGGCTCGGGCGAGCGCGCCGCCCGATGCGTGCCGGGGACCAATCGCGTCGCACCGTTCTCGTCGGTGAAGTCAGTCAAAGCCCACATCGTGTTGCACACCAGCGGCTCGTGCGGCTTGGTCAGTGGGATGAGCATGTCGTCGGCGTGGATCGGCTGCGCGCCCTCGCCGGGGCCGATGGCCACCGAGGAGAGCGACGACACCAGGCAGCCGCGGTCGAGCACGCGCTCGACGATCGGCAGCACGTGGTCGTGCACGGGGATCGCTTCGAAGCAGCGGCCGCGCGCCAGGAGATTGTAGATGCGCACGGTCTTGAAACCTTCGAAGAAATTCTTGCCCGCCGGGGTGTCGTGCTCGAAGCGCGCGAGCTCGGCTGCGATCTCGTCGAGCAGCGCCGGCTCTATCGCGTTCTCCACAATGGTGAAGCCGTCCTGTGCGATGCGCGCAACGTGCGCGTCGAGCGCCTGCGATTGGAGCATGTGTCGAGCGTATCAGCCGCCGCTGCCGTCGCGCTATGCAATCCCAGGGCTTAGAATAATCCAATTCGGCTTCAATCACTGCCACTGGCCCGGAGCATGGCGCTCTGCCGGCGACACGCCTCGGTGGCGGCGGCGGTCAACCCTCGCGCCACCGGATGGCTCAGCTGCCCGTCGACGAGTGAAAAACCGTCCCAGCACTTGGCCCATCCGAAAAGCTCGGTCTCGGTGGGCAACAGAGCAGGAAGTCGCCACAGCGCGATATCGCTCGCGATCGACACGATGAGCGGTCCTTGCTGCGCCCGCACCACGTCCGTCACGCTGCTGCTCTGCGCGCCCAATGTTCCGAGCAAGCGGGCCGACGAGGCCTCCCACACGCGCAGCGTTCCGTCGATGGTCGCGGTCACCACCAGGGTGCCGGTGGAATCGAACGAAGCCGCCGCGGCATCGAGCGGATGCCCTTCGAGCGTCTTGAGTAGCTGGCCTGTCGCATGGTCCCAGATGCGCGCTGCGCGCTCGTCGCCGGTCGTCAACACACGATCGCCAGGCGCATCGAAGGTCGCGCCCAGCACCTGGCGCGCCGAGACGAAGCGATGCACCTCGTGCGTCAACGCTGCGTCGAACGTGGCCGCGAAGGTGTCGCCCGCGGCGAGGATTTCGTCGTCGTGCGCCCTGAACGTCACATAGGTTCCGTAGGTGCGAAAGACCTTGCGGCCGCCGAGCGACTTGCCCGTCGCCGCGTCCCACAGTCGCACCCACCCGTCGGCGCCAGTGCTGGCCAAGCGGCTGCCGCGATGATCAAAAGCGACGGCGACCGCGAGCGCGGTGTGGGCGTTGGGCAGCTTCCAGCGCAACGCTCCATCGGCAAACGAGCTGACGTAAAGATCGTTGCCGCTGCAGAACGCGGCCGCTGTGCAGTCATAGTTCACGGTGCCACCGCTCGATTCGGCGCCCACGTGGGCGTCGACGTCATGGGTCAGGCGCATGGTGTCGACGTCCCAGCGGCGCAAATGGCCGTCTTCATCGGTCGCGCAGACGGTGTGCGCATCGGAGCTCAGCGAAACGCCGAGCGGCGACGACGGCCCCTTGAGGCGTGTGTCGACCGGCGGCACGTCCCACACTTTGGCC
>JBBQIO010000258.1:0-5848 GCA_038325015.1 Polyangia bacterium | reverse complement strand
CAGCTGATCCTGAACAACAACGTCAACTGCACGGCGCACGCCGGTGAGGCGTACGGCCCCGAGTCGATTGCACAGGCGATTCACTACTGCGGCGCGCACCGCATCGGCCACGGAACGCGACTGCGCGAAAACGGCGACCTTCTCAACTATGTCAACGACCACCGCATTCCGTTGGAAATCTGCCTGTCGTCGAACGTGCAGACCGGCGCGGCGGCAGATCTGGCGTCGCACCCGCTGCCGTTTTTCTATTCGTACGGCTTGCGCGTGACGATCAACACCGACAATCGGCTCATGACCGACACGACGGTGTCCAAGGAGCTGTTGCTGGTGCATCAGCAATATGGGCTCGGCCTGGACGATCTGAAGGAGCTGATCATCTGCGGCTTCAAGTCGGCGTTTTTGCCCTACCGCGAGAAGGCTGATCTTTTGAAAAAGGTCACCAAGGAGCTGGCGCTGTTCACCGGGCCGTCGACAACCACGACGACGCCGAACAGTGCAGGCGAGGTCAAGCCGGCCAACGGATCGGCGCGTCAGGCAGCAGCGCAGACATCTGGCGAAACCCGATCGCGTGGAGGCTGAGCCGCGCCGGGGGCCCAGGCGGATGGGGAACGAGAGCGCACGGCTGGGGGCGATGATCGACGAGCACGTCGAGCTCGTGTATCAGTTTTGCGCGCGCATGACGCTGACCCGTTCGGAGGCCGAGTCGCTCACCTTCGAGACGTTCGAGCGCGCCTGTCATGGAGACCCGCCCGACGGGCCGGAAACCGTGCTCTGGCTGCTCAAGATCGCCGACCATGTCGTGACCAAGCGGCTGCCGGCGCAGCCCGAAGTGAGCTTCGATCTGCTCGACGACACGCTCCGCTCCGAGGGGACACGGACCAACGAGGTGCCATCGCAGAGCGTGCCGCAGCGCGAGCTCCTCCTGTGGGAGCTCAAGCAGGGATGCATGACGGCGGTGATCAATTGCTTGTCGCCGGCCGAGCGATCAGCGTTCGTGCTGACGGCAGTGCTCGGCCGCTCCGAGGAGGACACCGCCGCGGCGCTCGGCATTCGCGCCACGGCGCTCAAAGTACGGCTGTCGCGCGCGCGGCAAAAGGTGGCCGACTATCTGGCGCCGCGCTGCGAGCATGTCGATCCGCGCAATCCGTGCCACTGCCCGTCGCGCATTGGCGTAGCCCTGCGCAAAGGGTTCATCGCTCCGCCGCAAACGACCGTCGTGCAGCTGCGAACGCGCCCGTTCGAGCAGAGTCAGCGCTCGGCCGACGCCGTGGATATTTTTCGCTCGCTGCCCGGGCTGACCTGCTCGTCGGATTTGATAGAACGGCTTCGAGCGCTCGCCAAGAGCGCCTGAAGGAACCGTAATTAGTGCGCTAACGAGGGCGCCGGCGGAGCTGGAGCTGGGGCAGCGACCGGCGTTGTCGTCGCTGCGGCGGGCGTGGCGGCGGCTGCGGCGGCGTCGGTGGCGCGGCGCTCTTCGGCTTCGCTGAGGCGCTGCGTTTCGAGCTCGCGATCGGGCGGACCGATCGGCCGGTCCTGCCGGAACTGCTTCTTCATGTGCGAGTTGCGCACCACCACCGTTGGTGAGTGCAGGAGGTCGAGCGGACGCAGCCCGGTCCAGCCCGGCGGCAGCGCCGGCGTGACCCACTCGAACACCGCCTTGGCATCCATCGGCGCGACGTTGACGCAGCCGTGGCTCTTGGTGACGCCGAAGCGATCGTGCCAGTAGGCGCCATGAATCGCGTTGTGCCACTGGAAGAAGGTCGACCAGGGCACTTTATGCACATAATACTCTTTGTCTTCGTAGGGCTGGTTTTTCATCGTAATCGCAGAAACCTTGGCCCACACCGGGTAGGTCCCCATCGGTGTCGCAATCGCCCGCCCCGACGAGACCAGCGTCGCGAATACCGGCTTGTCGGCCTCGTACAGCACCAGGACCTGCTCGCCGAGATCGACATCGATGAAGTGGTCTACGCCGTCGGCGATGGTGGTCGGGCGCGGCAAAAAGCGCACCTCGTTGACAGCGTCCGCGTTGACCCACATCTCCATCGGCTGCACTGGCGGCTGCCCTGGCGGCTGCCCGGGCGAAGGCGATGGCAACGGTGCGACGGCAACCGCCACCGGCTTCTTGGACGACTCGGCCATGATCGCCCCGACGCTCGGCACAGGCGGCGGCGCCGCGACTGTCACCTTGAGCCAGCGCGCTTTTCCCACCAGCTTCTCGTCGACGATCGCGACTCGCGTGCGGCGCGGCAGCTGCGAGTCGGGCTTGACCTTGGCCCGGCCCGCACCGTCGGGCGGCGCCGCGAACACGTTGGCCAGCTCCGGTGTGATCCAGCCGAACGGCAGCGGCGTCGACGCATCGAGCTTGAGGCCGTGCCACTCGCTGCCGCCGCCCATGTAGGCCGCGCCCTTTTGCGGCATCACCTTGCCCTCGACGGAAACCCAGTAGCTCGTCCCCTCCCACTTGAGCGTCTTTTCGATGGCGATGGTGTCGCCGCGCTCGAGCTGACGCTCCGGCTCGGCCCCGGCCTTCAGGTCCTCGACGGTGGTCCACAGCGGCACTTTGTCGCCCTCTTTGATGAGCAGCATCACGTACTGAAAGGGCAGCCGCGAATTGGGTCGCACCTTGAGCACCTGCTCGGTGGTCGGCGGCTCGCTGGTCGGCTTGGCCTCGTGGCCACACACGTAGCCGAACGGCTCGACGGCGTACCAGGTCTTGGAGGAGCAGCCGCCCCGCTTCGACGTGATCACGCCGCGAATCGGCAGGCGCGCGCCCAGGATCGCGTTGCCCACCATCGGCGATGACCACGGACGTACTTCGATCACCGCTTCGGGCGCCGTGATTTCGACCGTCTTGATGTCGGTCGGCTCGGGCGACGGCTCAGGGGCAAGATTCGGCGGGGTGTACGGCTTGATATCCGAGGCGCGCAGCGGCACGCCGGGAATCACGTGAATCGGATGCGGTTTCCAGGGACGATCAGCGCGCGCGACTCCCACCAACGTGAGCGCGGCGGCGAACCCAACGCGGACCAGAATGCTGCAATGCATGAAAAAGAATCTACCACGACCGATCGCCCGCGGCTCGGTGCTACCGGAATTGCGAGTGGCAGGCCTTGCAGGTGGCCTTCATCTCCTTGAGCGACGCGACCACCTTGGTGGCATCCTTGGCGCGGCCACCGTCGCCGAGCCCGTGGACCTGCATGTTCAGCTGATCCGCGAGCGCATCGAAGCCCGCCCCCTTGGAGAAGTCTTTGATCTTTTTCGAGGTCGCCTCGACGCGCGCCGCACCATCGGCAAACGCGGCAAACTCGGCGTCGCTGAAGGCGGTTTGTCCCATCTTCTTGAACAGCGGGTCGGCGGTCGTCGCCTGATTGTCCATGACCTCTTTGAGGTTGGTGATCTGTGGGATCTGGTCGATCGGCGTGTGCCGCTCTTTGACGCAGGCGCCGGCGCCAAGCGCCAGTCCGACTGCCACAATGCACATACGGGAAGCGATGGTCATGGTCGTGCTCCTTTGGTTGCGAGAAATTTTCAATGCGCGTCCTCTGCGACGGGGCTATGGACTGGGGGTGCACTTGTACCATCGCTGCCATCGACGCGCGACCCAACGCGCGATGGGGCCGGTACGGCGCTCGTGGGCGGATAGGCAAAGGTGACGCCGACGGTCGCGAAGTGACGCACGAACGGCGGCGCGCTGTAGGCGATGCCGGGGTGAACGTCGAGCTGTTTGGCGAACTGATAGCGGGCGTACAGCGCAATTCCAGCGCGCGGCGAGTAGCCGAGCGTCGCGTCGGCCAGCGCGACCTGCGCCGAGCCAGAGAGCGTCCCGTCGGACAGGAGCCCCTGGTTGTACTGATATCCTGCCGAGGCGCCGGCCGTAAGATGCGTCGTCTGACCGAGCGGCGCGTTGATTCGTAGCGTCGCACTGTCGATCAAAAAAGCTTGGGCGACGAGCACGTTGGGCGCGACGTCGTGGCGATACTGCAGCTCGGCGCCGAGGTACTTGTCGAAGTAGCGCAGCGACGCTTCGCCGGCCGGCTGAACGATGGTCCCGCTGCCTCCGTCATCGGGTCGCAGACCGCCGACCACGCCCGCGGCCAGATGCACGCTCCAGAATGCATTGAGGTCGCGACGCCAGCTGACCAGCGCACGCAGGAGCAGCAGCTGATAGCCGGGCGAAAGGACTCCGTTGCGATCGGTCGTGCCGTCGGCGCGCGTGACCGCGCCGTGCGTGTCGCCGAAAATCGTCTCGTCGACGCCCAGCTGCAGCCCGAACGCATCGCGCCGCCACAGCTGCTCGAAGTCGACCGCAGTCGTCACCAAATAGCTGTTGGTCTCGGTCTGGCCGAGGCTGATCAATGCGTCGAACCCCGCCGATGCGATCAGGCGTGTGCGCGCGCGGATATCCCACAACAGCGATGCGCCAGCTACGGCCGTGATTGCCTGGTCGTTGTTGTTGTTGGTCAGCGTTGGGACCGTGCTGCCCGACGACGCGCCGGCCAAGAGCGAGTTGACGCGCGCCTGCGTGACCGCGACGTTGAGGCGCAACATCGTCGTGCGCGACGTATCGAACACGCCGCGCCAGGTGAGCCGGTTGGCGTAGGTGCTGTCGTCGATGTGGTGAAAATAGAGCTGGCCGTAAAAATCGTAGCTGAGCTGCTGCTGCGCGCGGGCCAGCGCCGACGTGAACAGAACACCCAACGTGAGGATCCCCTGCTCGTCCGCGATCCGTCCGCCGGGCACGTAGTTGGGCTGCGCCTCGATGTTGCTGTCGTAGCCGACTGCGAGCCCGCCGACGCCCTGTACCGAGCTCACGGCCCACGCACGATGCGGTGCGCCGGTCAGCAAGACGAAGCAGGCGACCAGCAGCGGAAGGACCACGGGCCGGAGCAAACGCCCTTCCAGCGCGCGAGTCATGAGAGGGCCACCTTACACCAACTCTTGTAGTATCGAGCTATGCTCGACGGTGACGACCGAATTCGCGCGCTGGGTCTGCCGGTGGTGCCGGCCGACGAAGCCGTCGCTCTGCGCGCCGAGTGCATTCGCGTCGCCCGACGGCTGCGCCATTCAGGCGGGCGCATCATCGGCCTTTTGCCGGCGGCCCAGGACGTGGCCATTCCGCCGCTCGGCGTCTACCTCGGGTTGGCGCTGGGCGAGGTGACCGGCGCCACGGTCGCGTTCGTCGACGCCAACGTGCGTTGGCCGGCCGTCGTGATGGCCGGCGCGCCCCCGGAGCGCGGCGCGTTCAACACCGTTTGGTTGCGCGACTCGATGGCGCTCTTGTCACCGCCGCGGCCGAGCGCCGCCGGCGCCGGGGTGCCGCAGCTGCGCGCGCTCTTGGGCGAGGGGGCCGAGCTGTTCGGCCATGTGCTGGTCGATCTGACTGGATTCGGTCGGCTCGGCGAGCATCTCGCGGCCGTCGATCTGTGCGACGGCGTGGTCGTCGTGGCGCGCTCTGGCGAAGTGCGCATGGATCAGCTGCGTGCGATCACCGACGAGCTGCCGGCGCGCTCGCGGCTCGGCGTCCTGTTGATCGGCAGCGACGCTGCGGAAACACGTTAGAGTTCCGCCGTGCGATGGCCGCTCTATGATCGACTGCGCAAAAAGAACCTCCACACTTGGCTCGGGGGCTGGGTCAAAGATCGCGTCGAAGACGCGCGGCGGCCGCGAGCATCGGGTCTCCGCCATGTGCTGTTTGCCCTTTGCGACCACTACGAACCGCTGCACGGCGGAGTCGACGGGCCCACCGGCGATGCGCGCGTTGCCGCGTGGGAAAGCGACTATCCCCGTCTGGCTGCCGAATTCGCCGACGGCAACGGCCGACCGCCGCGCCACAGCTTCTTCTTCG
>JBBQIO010000257.1:0-5851 GCA_038325015.1 Polyangia bacterium | reverse complement strand
CTCGATGACGTCGAGACGGTTGTCGTTCCGCGCTTCGGCGTGGGCGTGCCGGTCTCGGTGCCGGGCGTTCCCAACGAAGTGCTGCAGCCGCGCGGCACGTGGAAAGATCCGGCAGCGTACGACGCGCAGGCCGCGAAACTGGCCGAGATGTTCCGCGAAAATTTCGCGCAGTACGCCGACGGTGTCAGCGAAGAGATTCGCGCCGCCGGGCCTAAGTAGTCGTCGTCGGTCGCGCCGTCGCGCGCGACAACAGCACCACGCCCGCCGCACCCGCCAACAGCAGCGCATCGCGGCCCACCGTCAGCCAGGTCACCGGTCCAGACGCTTCACCAAAGCAGCCGCATCGGACGTCGATATGGCGCACCACGGCGGCCAATACCGCGCCGGTGAACACGCCCAGGAGCGCGACTGCAGCGACAGCGGCCGCCGAACGCCACGTCGAATCGGGCACGAGCAACGCCGCCCCGACCACCACCTCAACGCCCGGCAGCGTCACCGCCAGGTAGGGTGCGAGCCCCGGCCACAATCGATAGTTGATGATCTCAGTGGCGAAGGTCGCCGGGTCGTGCAGCTTGACCACCCCGGCATAAATGAAGACCGCGGCCAGCGCGAGCTGCAGACCCCAGCGCAAGATGACCAAGCCCTGCCTCATGCCCAACCCACGCCGTCCGACGATTGAAAGACCAAGAGATCGAAAGATCTCGAGCCGCGTCCCGTTGAGGAGCGCGCGCCAGGCGCGTTGAGAGCGAGCGCGCCCGCAAGCGAGGCGAGGGAGCATACGCTGCGTATGTGGGCGAACCGAGTGCGGACGTAAGCCGCTCTCAACGCGCCTGGCGCGTGCGTTAGCGGGCGACGGTGCATTCGTCACACGGGCCGGAGGCGCAGGCCAAACCGGCGTGCTCCCACCCCGTAAAGCCGCCGGCCAAGACACCCACTGTCGTGGCGCGGCCATGGAGCCGCGCGGCCAAGGTTTTGGCGACGGCCATAGCGTCGTCGGTTTGCTCGCCGTAGACCACCAATGCACGGGCGCCGCCCAGACGGGTGAATGCGGCGTCGGCCAGCGCCCCGGTGGCGTCGCACGGCAGATGGACCGCACCGGCGACGTGGCCCTCGGCAAAGCGCGCCGCCGAGCGCGCATCGGCGACGACGACATCGGAGCGTCCACACAGCTGCGTCACCGCGCTGGCGTCGAGGACCGCCACGGTCGCGCCATCACATTCGACGGGCGCCGCGAAGCCACGCACGGCCAGCCCCGCGGGACGCATTCGATGCACGACCGCACCGAGCAGCGCTCCTGCGACGAGCAGAACCAGCGGACGCCAGAGGCTCATTCTGGGAACAGTTGTAGTACCGACCGGCCGCGGCGTCGACTGTTGCCGCTGCGCCCCGCCGAAAGAGCAAATTGGCCCGATGACCGGGCGCGATCAGTCGCCTATATTGTGGCGGTGCGAAAACCGATCGAAAGCGGCGACACGCAGCGCATTGTCGACGAGGAGACCGAAGTCCTCGCGCGTGTGCAGGCGCACGCCCAGGCTGGCCGCCGAGCCAGCGTCGCCGATGGACCGCGCGCCGACTACGAGGCCGACCTCGTGGCGCTGCGTGACCAGATCGCCGAGGAGAAGCCCGAAGACCTGGCCTCGCTTGTCGAGCAAATGACGCGCGTGGCGTCGCTGGCGGCGGGCCGGCGGGGCAGAGCGGTGATACCGATCGACGTGGCGTCGCCCTATTTTGCGCACATGCGCCTGCGCATCGACGACAAGCCCGAGCCGCAGGAGGTGCTGATCGGGCGTCGCGGGCTCATCGACCGCGCGGCCGGAGTGCAGATCGTCGACTGGCGCGACGCGCCGATTTCGCAGGTCTACTACCGCTACGACGAGGGCGACGACTACGAAGAGAAGGTCGGCGGCACGACGCTCAAGGGGATTGTCGAGGCGCGCCGCAACGTGACCATCGCGGTCGGGCGGCTGCGTCGTATCGGCTGCCCGCGGGGGACGTTTGTCTCGTCGCTGGATGGGCGCTGGTTCGAGCTCTCCGGTCAAGGCGTAGCGCTCCTCGAAGGCGGCGCGCGGACCGCGGCGCGTCCACCGCGACCGACCGGGCCCCATCCGCGACGCGATCGCCACGTGGCCCGTCCGGCGCGTACAGTCCAGGCCGATAAGCAGCTTCCCGAGATCGCCGCGCTCATCGACCGCGATCAGTTTGCGCTGATCACCGAACCGGGGCAGGGGCTGGTGGTGGTGCAGGGCGGTGCGGGCTCGGGCAAGACGACGGTCGCGCTGCACCGCATCGCCTATCTGGTGTTTCACGAACCGGCCCATTTTCGACCGTCGAAGTGTCTGTTTGTAGTTCCGTCCGACGCGCTGGCCCGTTACGTCGCCGGTGTCCTGCCGGCGCTCGGCGTGCCCGGCGTTCCGGTCACCACGTTCCGCAGCTGGGCGCGAAATCTGCGCGCGCGGCTGGTGACCAGCGCGCCAGATCGCTACGCCGAGGAGACGCCGCTGGCGGTTTCTCGTCTCAAAAAGCATCCGCGGATGGGCCAGCTCCTGGTGGCCCAGGTGCAGAGCGAGCGCGAACGCATTCGCGTCGAGCTGCTGGGACGTCTGACCACCGACGATGAGCGCACGCGCGTCGATGCGGCATGGCAGGCGGCTGCCGACCTGCCGCCGCTCGGCCAGCTCAAGCGGGTGCGCGGCAAGATCGAGCGCGGCGAGCTCGCACTGTCGAGCGGCGCGCAGCACTCGGCGACGCAGCTGCTCCTAGCCGAAACCGCGCAACTCCGTGATGCGCGCCGCCTGGTCTTCGAGCTGCTCACCGATCGCGGGCGGCTGGCGCAGCTCAGCCAGGCCGACGTTCCCGAGCCGGCGACGGCCGGGGAGATCGAGGAGCTGGTGCGCCGTGCCTCGGCGCAGCTCGACGAGGCGCCGCTGGCCGAAAGCGACGGTGTGGCCGACGAGCGCATGACGCCCATCGACGGCCGGCCGCTCGACGAGGGTGGCAGCGACGCGGAGCAGGTCCAGGGACGGCTCGACGTCGAGGACGACGCGCTTTTGCTGCGCGCGTTTCAGCTCGTCTACGGCGCGCTCACCCGCGTCGATAAAGAGCCGCTGCTTTATGACCACATCGCGCTCGACGAAGCGCAGGATCTGTCGGCCGTCGAGATTGAGCTGCTCTACGCCGCGACCACCGATGCGCGCTCGATGACCATCGCCGGGGACGTCGCACAGCGGGTGATCTTCGACAACGGTTTTCGCGGCTGGGATGCGCTGCTCCAAGACATGGGCGTGCCGGAAAAGGCGCGCGCGTTGCGTCCGCTCACGCTGGCGTACCGCTCGACGGAGCCGGTCATGCGCTTTGCGCGCGCGGTGCTCGGGCCACTCGCTGCCGAGGCAACCGACACCGAAGCGCGACCGGGTGCAGAGGTGGTGCTCCACGGATTCGACGGCATGGGCGAGGCCGTCGGTTTCATTGGCGAGGCCTTGCGCTCGCTGGTCGGACGCGAGCCTTCGGCTTCGGTGGCGCTGATTGCGCGGCACGCCGGGCAGGCCGATGCCTGGTACGCCGGACTGGCCCGCGCTGAAGTGCCCTCGCTGCGCCGCGTGCGTCGTCAGGAATTCGTCTTCGCCCCCGGCGTCGACGTCACCGACGTGGCGCAAGTCAAGGGGCTGGAGTTCGACTACGTCATCTTGCTCGACGTCAATCAGGGCAGCTACCCCGACACCATCGAATCGCGCCATCTCCTGCACATCGGCGCCACCCGTGCCACGCATCAACTGTGGCTGGTGGCGACCGGCGCGCCGTCGTCGCTGGTCGAGAGTGTCATGCGGGGCGAGGGGGATGTCGGGAGTTGGAACGAAGCGCATGAAGAGGATGAAGGGGAGCCGGCGCCGCAGACCGAAGCTCGGATTACCGACGCTCCGTCAGGCGTCTGACGTCCGTCCGTGTGAAGCGCGCAGGGGGGACGGGAAGGTCCCCTGTGGTCTGCAATCCGCGTGAAGCGCGGTGGGGGGAGGCTCGTTGGGCTCTGCCCAACGAGGGGGGACGGGAAGGTCCCCCTGTTGTCGTCTAATTAGTAGGCGAGGCCGACCGCTTTCGCCTGCTTCTTGACGGCGCTCTCGACCGACTTGTCGAACGAGTCGGCCGGCCCGCTCTTCTCCTTCAGATACGCGTTGCGGCGCTTGGCCAGGTCGTTAATCTCGGCCGAGATGTGCTCGCGCTCGACGGTCTTGGACGCCACGTAGCTCTTGCGCTCCGCGCCCCCCATGGCCTGCATCTCGACGGGGAGTGAAGCCGCCGGCGCTGCCGCCACATCGAGGTGGCCGTCTTTGACCGCATTGACCAAGTCGTCGTCCGCGCGTCCACCGATCACGCCCTTGCCCCCCATCCCGAAGAAGCTGGCGCGGTCGGCGGCCTCCATCTTGGGCATCGCGTGCGCCGCCACCGCTTTGGCGCGCAGCATTCCTGCGCCGCTGCCGTAGCCGATCGCGGTGTCGACCAGGCGCGAGTTCAGCCGGGCCAGCTGGTCGTCGTACGGCGTGGCCACCGATTTGACGCCGCCCGACTGATCGATCGACGCGTACTCGCCCGCCGACGCGCTCGAAATCTGGGCCCACGCTGTCTGGGTCGACGGGTCGCTGCCGCAGCGGATGGTGTTGATGTGGATGCCTTTGTCGTACGCGTGCTTGGCGATGACGCGGTAGTCGAAGCCGTCGTGATAATCGGTGTGCGGCGGCGCGTCACCGACGAGATAGACCTGCTTGAGCGTGTTCTGATCCTTGGACCAAGAGGTGCGCTCGACGGCGTCGTACAGCGCCTTGGAGACATGCTCGGGCGTATCGCCGCCGCCGTCGGCTTGGAACGACGACAGGTGCTCGAACACCTGATCGAGATCGTCCGACAGGTCGTAAAAGCGCGTCACGTATGCATCGCCGATGTCGCGGTAAGCGACCAGGCCGATGCGCACCTCAGGCCGCGGCTGGCCGGATTGCACGAACTGCGCGATCGACCAGATCTTGCGTTTGGCGCCGTCGATAAGGCCGGTCATCGATCCAGTGGTGTCGAGCGCGAAGACCAGCTCGACGCGCGGTCGCACCGGCGGAATCGTCACGCTAGGGGTGACCGGCGGAGTATTGATGGCCGTCGGATCGGTGGCCGGCAAAGTTTGGCGCACCGGTCGCGCGAAGACCGACGTGGCCGATGCGGCCCACGCGGTGAGCGCCAGCGCGCTGGCGATGAGAACGTACGTAAGCGGCTTCTTCGACTTGGACGTGGGCGCCATGAAATCCTCCGTGGTGAGGCTTTCACGCACGAAGTGGCCCAAACGATCTATGGCAATCTAATCCCAGGGCTCAGTCGAATTGGGCCGCTGCGGCACCGGCGATTCGGACACCCTCGGCTCACCGACGCGTTAAGTTGTCGCGTCGACCATTGCGCAGTTCAAGTGCGGGGGTGGCGATGCTGCGATGCAAAAAAAACCGCGCCAAGGTCTCGACGCGGGGAGGAGCTCAGACGAAGCCAGCTACTGGGTGCAGTTCATGCCGGGCTTGGTGCAAATGTTCATGAGCGGATTGCAGCAGGTGTAACCGTCGCCGCAGGTGGCCGAGCCGCACGGAGTGCCACTGTTCGGCACGCACCGGCAAATGCCCGGGGTGTGATCGAAATGCGAGGTGGTCGTGCACAGCACGGTCTGGATGCAAGCGGGCGCCTCGGGCACGCAGGCGCAGACGTCCGCGCTGCCATCCCAGTGGCTGCCGACGATGCAATCCTTGTTGTTGGGCGGGCACACGCAAACGCCACCGCAGTCCGCGCCACCGTGGGCCGGATCGCAGCCGTCGCTCGGGTTGTCCTGGCAAAG
>JBBQIO010000256.1:0-5855 GCA_038325015.1 Polyangia bacterium | reverse complement strand
CGCCCGGCGCCACGCCGCGCTCGATCAGCGTGTGGGCCAGCGCGTTGGCGCGCTCGTCGAGCTCGGCGTAGGTGAAGCGCTGCTTTTTGCATACCAGCGCAACCTTGTCGGGCACGGCCCGGGCGGCGCGCTCCAAATGATCGTGTAGGAGCGGTGTCGCGTTCGGCTTCATGCTGCGACGTCGACCTCGATGCAGGTGGTCAGGCGGATGTGCGGTTGCACCGGTACGGTGCGCACCATTTGGTGATGCAGAAGCTGTGTCGACAGCACGCCGACCAGTGCCATGTTGTCGCTGTTGGAGAGCTGCGCCGTCGAGGCGCGGCACTTTTTCCACAATCCGGCGACGGCGTCGACGTCGAACAGACCGGCGTCCGCGATGGTGCGCGGATCGAGCATCGCGTCGACCCATTCGGGCCGTGCAGCACCAATGAACGAGAGCGCATCCGGCGCGCGATAAGGCTGCTTGGTGCGACCGATGATTGCATCGGGAACGAGTCCGCGCGCGGCCCGCTTGAGCACATGCTTCTCGTCGAGAACGCGCAGCTTGTAGATCGGCGGCAACGAGTCGGCGAGTCGGGCGACATGGCGATCGAGAAACGGAAAACGCCCTTCGACCGAGTGACCCATCGACATGCGGTCTCCTTGCGAGGGCAGAAG
The DNA here is from genome assembly GCA_038325015.1 of Polyangia bacterium. Lineage (GTDB taxonomy): Bacteria > Myxococcota_A > Polyangia > Palsa-1104 > Palsa-1104 > JBBQIO01. Next base: position 5,198 of record JBBQIO010000256.1, on the reverse strand, counting down.
ATAGCCCGCCAAGAGCGTGCGCAGCTCGATGTACTGGTCCTGCGCCAGCGGCGACCAGGCGGAGAGCTCGGCGGGAAACGTTTGGGCCAGCGCCCGCACGACGTCATGCTCGCCGATTGCCGATTTGAGCGCCGGTGAAAACAGCCGCTGCAGCGCGGCAGTGGTGCGCCATCGGGTGTCGTGGGCAAAGCCTGGCAGCCCTGCGCGGTCGAGGTTCTTGGCGAAAAAGTGCACTGTCATTGCACGCTGTGCCGCGGGTGAGCGCGCCAGATAGGGATAGAGCCGCTCCAGCAAACGCGGCCGCTGCTTGGAGAGCGGCTGGCGCGCCCAAAAACGGCGCACCTTGCCCTCTTTGAAGAGATCGTAGCCGGCGAACAGCTCGTCGGCGCCTTCGCCGGTCAGCACGACTTTGATGCCGTGCGCGTGCACCAGCTTGGCGAGAAGATAGAGCGGCGCCGGCGCGGTGCGCAGGATCGGTCGCTCGGTGTGGCGAATCACGTCGGGGAAGGCGATTGCGATGTCGGCGCGGCTGATCACGACCTCGTGATGATCGCTGTCGATGCGCTCGGCCATGAGGCGCTGAAACGACGTTTCGTCATATTCGGCGTCTGCAAAGCGGAGCGAAAACGTGTGCAGCCGATCGCCGCGCTGGCCGGCGGCCAGGCGCGCCACCAGCGACGAGTCGAGCCCGCCCGACAGGTAGGCGCCGACCGGCACGTCGGAGCGAATCATGCGCAGCTGCGTGGCGCGCTCGAGCTCGCTGCGAACCGCGCGCGCGGCATCGTCGATGGATCCCGAAAACTGCTCGCTCGGCCGGGCCGGGTACGACGGCGTCCAGTAGGGGCGATCCTCGATGCGGCTGCGGCCGACCGCCCCCCGCCCGACCGAATAGATTCGCAGGTGGCCGGGCTCGACCTCCGAGATGCCGGCAAACGCGCTGCGCGGCGGCACCGTGCTCCAAAAGGTGAAGGTCTCGGCGAGCGCCAAGGGGTCCAAGGCCCGCGGCAGGGTCGGGTCGGCGGCGAACAGCGCTTTGACCTCGCTGGCAAAATAGAGCGCGCCTGCGTGCTCGCAATAATAGAGCGGCCGCACGCCGTAGCGATCGCGGCACAAAAGGAGGGTTTGGGCAGGCCTGTCCCACAGCGCCAGCGCCCACTGGCCGTTGAAGCGATCGAACGCCCCTTCGCCCCACGCCCGATAGGCCTCGACGATCACCTCGGTGTCGCTCTTGGTGGCGAAGCGATGGCCGAGCGCGACCAGCTCGGCGCGCAGCTCGATGTAGTTGAAGATTTCGCCGTTGAAGACGATGAGCAGCGTTCCGTCGCCGCTGGCCAGCGGCTGCTGTCCCGTCGACACATCGATGATCGACAGCCGTGCGTGCGCCAGCCCGGCGCGTCGGTCGCGATAGACGCCGCGCTCGTCGGGTCCGCGATGCGACAGCGCCGCCGCCATGTGCGTGAGCGCCGCCCGCGTCGGGCCGGGTGCGTCGGGGCGAAGTGCGACGATGCCGGCGATGCCACACACGTTCAGATCTCAGTCACGGGTTCGATCAACAGCGGCGCTAGGTGGCCGTAGCGCGTGGCCCGTCGCTTGGCATCGATGTCGCGGTAGATGCGCACGACCTGCTCCGAGGTCAGCTGCACCAGCGGCGCCAGCTCGACGGCCGACAGCCCGTGATTCTTGCCATACAGACACAGGTCCATCCGGTCGTAGGGCAAAGCGAAGTAGAACTCCTCCTGCGTCTGGGCCATCGAGTAGGTGTCGGTCGTCGGCGGCCGCGCGCGAATCTCGTCCGGCACGCCGAGCGCCGCGGCCAGGGCGTAGACCTGCGTCTTGTACAGATGCGCAATCGGCTTGACGTCGGCCGCGCCGTCGCCCTGCTTGACGAAAAATCCCTGGTCGTACTCGAGGCGATTGGGTGTGCCGGCGACGGCATAGTGCAGACGATCGGCGTGGTAGTACTCGATGAGTTTGCGCGTGCGCTGCTTGCAGTTGGTCGCCGCCACGAGCTGCATATAGGCCGCAGCCGGCAGGCGCGCGCTTTTTTCGCCGCCGTCCGGCGCCCGGATGGTCAGGCGAAAGACGTTGAGCCGCTCGCCCGCCAGGATCGACGGCAGGGTGATCTTGCACTTGTAGCCGTCGCCATATTCGGGAAACACGACGCGGATTGCCTCATCCTGGCGCGCATAGCAGCCGAGGCCGGTGAGCGCCGGCCCGATGTCCTCGACGAGCGTGGCGATGCCGAGCGCCTCGCCGAGCAGCCGGCCAAGGCGCAGCGCATCGTCCGACGAATCGCGCTCCGGCATGAACAAACCGAGCACGCGCTCTTTTCCGAGCGCGCGCACGGCCAGCGCCGCGACCACCGAGCTGTCGACGCCGCCCGACAGGCCGACCACCAGACCCCGTCGCTGGCATCCGGTGGGCGCCAGCACGTGCATACGCAGGGTCTCGGCGATCGCGTCGGCGACTGCGTTGGCGTCGATGGCCAGTGGATCGGTCACGGCCGGATGGGCTTTCTCGTCGCCGTCTCCATAGGTCATGGGCCTCGTCGCCTCGCCGTCGCGGTGCTGCCGTCGTGCCGCCGTCGTATGGCGACGACCGCTATGTTACCTTCGATCGTCGAAATGCGTGTGCGCTACAGCGTGGAGCGCGTCTCGCCGCTCGAAGCCGAGCCACAGCTGCGCGCGCTCTGGAGTCGCAATCTGCAAATCGCTAGCAGCGCGGACAAGGCAGACTGGCTGTATCGTCGTGCTCCCTGGCCGGCGCCAGAAGCGTTCCTCCTGCGAGCGACGCAGCCGGACGGGACCTCCGAGGCGGTTGGCACGGCCGGCGTCTTCATTCGTCGCATGCGGGTTGCGGGCCAGATGATCGAAGCCGGTCTATTGGGCGATTTTGCCGTCGACGTCACCCATCGCACGCTGATGCCGGCGTTGACGCTGATGCGCACGGTGCGCGCGCAGGCGCGGATGCGCTATGGCCTTTTGTATGGCTTTCCCAATCCGTTGGCGGTCGGCGTCTGTCGGCGCGTCGGCTATATCGAGCTGGGCAAGATGACGCGCTACGTGCGGGTTCTGCGCCACGATCGTTTCGTCCGCCGTGTGCTCGACGTGCCGGTGCTGTCCACCGTCGGTGCGCGGCTGGTCGACGCGACGCGCATCCTTTTGAGCTTGCCGGCGGCGGAGCGCGCGCTCAGGGGTCGTCGGCTCGATTGGATCGACCGCCAAGACCGCCCAGATCCATCGCTCGACGCGCGTCTCGAAGTGCTGTGGCGCGATGCGCAGAGGGAATACACGATCGTCGGCGAGCGCTCACCGGCGTTCGTTCGCTGGCGCTTTCTCGAGCATCCGACCGAGCGCTGCCAGCTGGTCCTTTTGAGCACGCCGGATCGGTCGCGTCTCTTGGCCTACGCGGCGGTGCTGCTCGGCCCGAGCGAAGTCGGCGGCAAGGTCGCTCATGTGCGTGACCTGTTCGGTTACCGTGATGAAGTGGGGCACATTTTGGACGCGCTATTGCCGTTGCTGTGGCGGCGCGGCTTCACCACCGTCTCGATGCGCGTCGGCGGCGATGAAGCACTGACGGCGACGCTTTTGGCGCGCGGCTTCGTGGCGCGCGAGCAGACCCGTACGGTGGTCGTCGAGCCGGGCGAGTCCCTACACGCCCAGTCGGCCATCGTGACCGATGCGCGCGCCTGGTATCTGACCGACGCCGACGAAGACACTTGAGCGAACCGATCCAATCCGATCAACGACGCGCCATTGGGCGCGAAACGGGGGAGCCCCATCATGAAAATTCTCTATGGCGTCGTCGGCGAGGGCATGGGCCACGCCACGCGCAGCGCCGTCATCCTGTCGCATCTTTTGGCCAAGGGGCTGCACCAGATCGAGGTGGTGGTCTCGGGCCGCGCGCACGGCTATCTGGCGCGCACGTTCCCCACGTTGCGCGTCCACGAGATTGTCGGGCTCAACATGATCTACCGCGACAACAAGGTGAAGCGCGCACGCACGGCGTGGGATGTGTTCAAAAAGCTGCCGGCGTTCGCTGAAAATCATGAACGCTTCCACCGCATCGAGGAGAGCTTTGGCCCCGAGCTCGTGATCAGCGACTTCGAGTCTTTTACCCACCTGTATGCCAAGACCCATCGGCTGCCGGTGATCAGCATCGACAACATGCAGATCATCAATCGTTGTCGGCTCGACGACATCGAGATTCCGCGCCGCGAGAAGGCGCACTTCCGGATGGCCAAGGCGATCGTCAAGTCCAAGCTTCCCGGCTGCGACCGCTATTTGGTGACCAGTTTTTTCTTTCCCGAGACGCGCAAGAGGCGGACGAAATTGTTTCCGCCGATCTTGCGTAAAGCGGTGCTCGACGCGGTGCCGTCGGCCGGCGACCACGTGCTCGTGTATCAGACGACCGATACGTTTCGCGAGCTCATCCCGACGCTACAGCGGCTGCCCGGACGCTTCGTCGTCTACGGGCTCAAGCGCGACGAGGTGCTCGGCAACGTGACGCTGAAAGACTTTTCCGAGAGTGGTTTCATCGCCGATCTGGCGTCGGCACGCGCGGTCATCGCAGGCGGCGGCTTTTCGCTGATGGGCGAGGCGGTGCAGCTGGGCAAGCCGCTTTTGGCCGTGCCACTCGAGCGACAGTTCGAGCAGACGCTCAATGCGCTGTATTTGGCGAAATTAGGCTACGGCGAATATCACGAGACGCTCAGCGAGGCGGCGATCGTGTCGTTCCTCGCCAGGGCTCCGGAATACACGGCCAAGCTGGCCAGTTATCCGCATCGGCAAGATCGCAATCGATTGATCTTCGCAGCGCTCGACGCGCTGGTGGCGCGCCTCGGTCGTGCCGAAGAGCGCAAGGCAAGAGGTCGGTAGAGCCAACAACGGCCGACTTCCGGTCACCGCAGACGACTATCGACTATCGACTATCGACTATAGGCCGATATGCCGAAGGCCGATATGCCGAAGCGTGACGGGTGGTAGTTCGCCTTCTTACTCCCTATTTAAAAAGCCGACACGGCGGCAATTCGCCGAAGCGGGTGGCACGCGGGAGGGGCCCGCCCGAGGAGCGGAGGGCGTCTGCGACCGAGGACCGCAGGGCGGGAGGGCGCCACGCGTGACAGGACCCGCGGCCCGTAAATCGTCGCGTATCCGATATGCAACGACGCCCGACATCCGACCATCGATTTGCCGAAG
>JBBQIO010000255.1:0-5876 GCA_038325015.1 Polyangia bacterium | reverse complement strand
CGAGGCAAACGTCTCCTCGACCGCGAGCCCGATGGCGAGCGCGATGTCGGCGACGTTGGCCTGGGCGAAGTCGACATAGGCGTCGGCCACAGCCGCTCGCGCCGCGATTCGCCCGAAGTCAAAGACCTGCTGATTGAGCGTGACCGCGGCCAGCGTCGACGCCGAGGGCGTCCAGCTCGCCGATACCTGCGACGGGGTACCGCCGATGCGCGGCAGATCTGTGCCCCGCACATTGAGGTAGCTGGCGGTGGTGTTGTTCGCCGATCCATAAATCAGCTGCGCCGTACCGCCCAAGGTCGGGAACCAGCCGGCTCTCGGCACGCGCGCTTCACTCTGGCGCGCCGACAGCTCGGCCATCGCGCTCTTGAGCTGCGGCTGGTGGGAGCGCGCATAGTCCAGCGCTTCGTCGAGCGTCATGGTAGTCGACCCTGTCGTCGACTGCGCGAACGCGGGAGAAGCGAGCACCGCGGTGAGAGCCAGGACACGCCAGGCGGAGGACATCGTCCCGCCGGACGGAGCACTATCCGTGCCAGCGCCCGTCGGCGCCGGTCAAGGACTTCGACACGAGCGCCTTCGCGCCGGTGCCGCATTTTGCAAGGCGGCGGACCGCGCGGCGGCGTTTTGCGGCGGGCGCCCGCCGTGAATCGGTGGCACGTCGATTGCTCGCACCCGGCCCGTGCTGTTGTTGGATGAAGTATCGCGGCAAGTGCTGGTGGTCGTCGAAGGCCGCGCCTTCGGCGACGTGCTTCGAGATGCCCTCACTGACGCCGGCCACCGCGGCGAGATCTTGGCCGAACGCGAAGATCTCCGCCTGGTGCTTCGACGAAAGCGTTACCACGTGACCATTGTCGACGTGGATACTCGCGCGCGCAACGGCTCCGAGCTGATCGCGGCGATCCGCGAGGTCTCGCCCGGGACAATGGTGATCGCGCTCTTGCCGTGCGGCGGTTTGCCGTCGAACTACCCGCGCCTCGCCTATGACCTGGCGCTAGAGAAGCCAGCCAAGCTGCACGCGATCCTTTCCGCGGTGGCCGGCCGACACCGCCACCTTCACCCTCGCAAATAGCCCGAATGAATCGTGCGGGCGGGGCAAAACTATTGCAAACTGCGAGTGTGCCGGGTGGACCTCGACCTATCCTGCTGCGCGGCTTGATGCTCGCGGCAGTGCTCCTTGTGCTTTGCCTCGCATACCTGGACCTGCGGCGGGAGCAGCGCAGCGCGCTGGCGGACTTCACCGACGAGCAGACGGTGCTGGCCAACGCGCTGGCCGCGACCCTCCAGGTTCGTCTTGGACGAGCGGTCGACGATCTTCGCACCGCGGCCTCCTTGGACCAGCCGATGGATTTTTTGCGAACGCTCATCGAGCGCGGACGGTATCGCGAAGCCGAGTGGGTGCCAGACGCAAGGCCGAGCGAGCTCATTCATGGGGCCGAGCGGACGCTGCCGATCGGACCGGTGCGAGCTCAGGTCCTCGTAGCGCTTCGGCAAGGCGCCCGATGGATGGCGCTCGGCTCGCCCGGCGGCACGCTTCTTGGCGCGGCCGCCAAGGGTGGAATCGTCCTGTTGGTGGCGAGCGACGAGAGCCTGTTCGGGGGTCTGGCCAGGGCCGCCGAATCCGACGACGCCGCACAGCGAATTGTCGCGTTCGACCCGCGGGGGCACGCGGTCGATCTAACGCCGAACCGATCGGGATGGCCCGCGCTGACCGACAACTCCGAGGCTCGCGCGCTCGTCAACAGCGCCGGACCCCAAACCACGCGAATCCTGTCGCGCCCGGCGGCGGCGGCGCTTGGTATCGGCCGGCGCCTCGCGGTGATGGCGTCCGCGCCGGTGCAGATCGCCGACGGGCTGCGCTGGTCCGTGGCCGTTATCTCGTCGGCGCGCCGGGTGCGCGATCGTCAGAGCGTGGGTGCCTGGCGGTTGGTCGCGGCGACCGGTCTGGCGAGCTTCCTAGTAGCGCTTTTTGCCGTCTTCCTGTTTCGCCAAGAGCGGAGCGCGCTGGCGCTGGCCGACCAGCTGCGGCTGGCCGAGGCCACCGCGGCGCTGCGCGAGCGCAGCGAGAAGATCGTCGACGCCATCCCGCTGGGCGTGATGGCGCTCGATGGTGCCGGCCGGGTGACCTCGGTGAACGCGTTCTTGAGCGAGCGCCGGGTGGCGACCGCGGGCTCACTCGCCGCGGCGATGCCCGGGATCGACGCCGCCGAGCTGGCGTCGATCGAGGCGCTGCTCGACGAAGCGCAGCGCACGCGTCAGCCGGGCTCGACCCGCTCGCTCAAGCTTCGCCTCGGCGCCGAGCCGCGGGAGGTGGACGCGTACGCGATTCCACTCGGACTGCCGCTGGCCGGGGTCGATTGCTTCTTGCTCCTTGACGATCGGACCGAGCTGCGTTTACTCGAGCGCAACCTTCAGCGCGCGGAGAAGCTCGCCACCATCGGCACACTCGCCGCCGGAGTCGCCCACGAAGTGGGCACGCCGCTCGGTGTCATCTCCGGCCGCGCCGAGCAATTGATGGCACGCGCGCGCGGCGACGAGCCCACAGTCAAAGGATTGACCTCGATCATCGCGCAGGTCGACAAGGTGTCGACGACGATCCGTCAGCTGCTCGACTTCGCCCGCAGTAAACCCATCGAGGCCACTGCGGTGACGCCGACCTCGGCGCTGGAAACTGCGAGCGCGCTGCTCGAGCATCGGTTTCGCCACGCCAAGGTGTCGCTCGCCATCGACGCGCCGCCCACGGTTCCGGCGATGGCCGGCGATCCCGGACAGATCGATCAGGTGCTGGTGAACCTGCTCATCAACGCGGTGGACGCCTGCTCCGCCGGCGGCCAGGTCAAGGCCAGCGCCATCGCCGTCGACTCCCAGGTCGAAATCGCCATCAGTGACGACGGCTGTGGGATAGCACCGGAGCATCTGTCCGCGGTGCTCGATCCGTTTTTCACCACCAAAAAACGCGGACAGGGCACCGGCCTTGGGCTCAGCATCGCCGCCGATATCGTCAAGAACCACGGGGGCACGCTGCACATCGACAGCACCGTCGGCCGGGGCACGACGGTGCGCGTGCGGCTGCCGCTGGCGAGGAGCACATGACCGCACGAGTGCTGGTAGTCGACGACGATGCAGAGATGGCCGACATCCTGGCCGAATTTCTGAGCGCGCACGGGTGGCACGCCGACCCGGCCGTCGGCGGCAAGAGCGCCATTGCTGCACTGCGAAAAAAAGAGTACGACGCAGTGCTCACTGATCTGCGCATGGATGGGGTTGACGGGATGGACGTGCTCGACGCCTCCCGCGCCGGCGATTCCACGCGGCCGGTGATCGTCATGACCGCCTTTGGCTCGGTCGACAATGCGCTCGACGCGATTCGACGCGGCGCCTTCCACTACATCATGAAGCCGTTCAAGCTGGAGGAGGCGGCGCTCTGGCTGGAGCGGGCGCTGGCCGATCGCGGCCTGCGTCAAGAAAACAACCAACTGCGACGCACCGTCGGTGAGCGGCTGGGCTTTCGCAACTTGATCGGCAAGAGCGCGGCGATGCAGCAGGTCTACGATCTCCTGGAGCGGGTGAGCCCGGTTTCGTCGCCGGTGCTGGTCAGCGGAGAGTCGGGGACGGGCAAGGAGCTGGTGGCGCTGGCGCTTCACTTTGGCGGCCCGCGCACGAGATTGCCGTTCATCGCCGTCAACTGCGCGGCCATCGCCGACTCACTCCTCGAATCGGAGCTGTTCGGCCATGCAAAGGGCGCGTTCACCGGCGCGCTGGACGCCAAGAAGGGCCTGTTCCTGGAAGCCGACGGCGGCACTCTGTTTCTCGACGAGGTGGGCGAGATTCCGCTGCAGCTCCAGGCCAAGCTTCTGCGCGCGCTCGAGACCGGCAGCGTGCGGCCGGTCGGCGGCGGCGGCGAGCGCAAGGTGGACGTACGCATTATTGCCGCCAGCAACCGCGACCTGGTGCGCGCGGTGCAGGAAAAAAAGTTTCGCGAAGACCTCTATTACCGACTGCACGTGATTCCCATCCTTTTGCCGCCGTTGCGCGCGCGCCGCGAAGACATTCCGCTGCTCGTTGAGCATTTCGTCGAACGCTTTTACGAGCGGCAGCCGGACGCGCCGCGCCGCGAGTTCGGGACCGAGGCGCTGCGCCGCCTAGTCGAGCAGCCGTGGCCCGGCAACGTGCGCGAGCTCAAGAACACGGTCGATCGACTGCTGCTGCTGGCGCGCGGCCGCCGTATCGATCTGCGCGATGTGGCGCAGGCGCTGCCCGAGCCGCTGCCCGAGTCGATGGCGGCCCTGGCGTCGCAGATCGTGCCGCTCCGCCTGATGCAGCGCCGCTACGTCGAGTGGGTTCTGGCACAGACACAGGGCAACAAGCTGCGCACGGCGCAGCTCCTCGACATCGATCCATCCACCATCTACCGGATGCTCTCGCGCGACGACGACTGACCTCAATCCGGCTCGCCCCTGTCGAGAAAGCCGCCACCGGGCGCCCCATGACGGAGTCGGGCGCAATCCGGGACGATAGCCGAGGGGCAGATAGCGCAGCTTGCTGCGGGGTTGGTGCGACTAGCGCTGACGGGCCCCGTCCAGCTCGGCAGCGATGACCCGGTGCCGGAGCGTCTGCTCGGGTTCCGGGGCAACTCTACCGAGGGATCGGACCGTGTCCAAAGCAGCCGGAAGCGTCCGCCTGACGAAGCTCGAAACCGGACAGTCGCTAACTCACCGTCGAGCAACGGCGGTTTGTGCAGCACACGGCCGACAGCGGCGCTCACCCGGGGAGGCCCGCACGCCACTCGTAGATCGAGACGAGTACGTCAGACAGTGAAGCTGTCCCGACGTACTAGTGCTAGGCTGGCCACCGACGGAAAAGGAGCCCCATGCCGGCGCCGGGTCCGATGAAGCCAGCCGAAGAAACTCCTGCATCGCTGCTGCTCGAGCGCGCCCGTGCGCTCCTCGGTGGCGGCGATGCGCTGGCCGCGATTCAGCTGCTCAATGTCGCGCGCGACCGGGCGACGACCCTACCGACGCCGGCGCGCGTGACCTCGGAGATCGAGCTCCTCTTGGGTCAGACCTACGCGGGGGCCTTCGCGCTCTACGACCGGGCGCTCTCGGCCTACGAGCGGGCGTTTCGCGCCGATCCCGATCATCTCGAAGCGATCGAATCGGGGCGGCAGCTTTTGGCGTCGCTCGGCGATTGGCGGCGGGTCGCGCGACTGTACGAGGTGCAGCTCGAGACCGGTCTGCCGTCGGCGCGTGCGGCGACGCTCGTCGAGTTGGCCCGCGTGCTCGGACATCGACTGGGCGAGCTCGACACCGCCGCCGCGCGCCTGGAGGAGGCGCTCCTGGCCGGCCACGCTGACGCCGCCACGCGCGAGGAGCTGGCCCTGTTTTATCTCGACCCGCGCTTTCCCGACGAGCCCACCGCGACGCTGCAAAATGGGCAGCGGCTCACCGCCGACGCGCTCGGCCGCGCCGCCGACCTGCTCTCGGCGCTGGCCGATGAAAAGCGGGAGGTCGATCGCGAGGCCGAGGTGCGTCTCTTGCGACGCGCGCTGGGGGCCCGGCCCGACGACGATGGGCTATTCGAGAGGCTTGAAGCGGCGTACCGAGCGACCGGCAAGATGGACGACCTTTTGCGACTGCTCGCGGGCAGCGTCAAGCCCGATGCGCAGCTACGTCGCGCGGCGCTGCTGCTCGGAATGGGGCGCGCTAGCGAAGCCGTTGACGCGACCTTGGAGGCCGCCAATGACGGTGGCGAGGTCGGCGATTTCGCCGAAACGCTGCTCGCCGAGCTCAAGAGTAACGACGACGCTCGCTGGCGCCTTTTGTCCGGGCTGCGCACCCCGCGCGCGGCGCCCATGGAGATCGCCGACGACGACGAGTCACACA
>JBBQIO010000254.1:0-5882 GCA_038325015.1 Polyangia bacterium | reverse complement strand
CCGGGGGCGATGAACCGACCCCTCCGGCAAGCTCAGGCTCGACCACCAGCGCACCGGAGCCCGCGCCGCCCGGCACCGCGCCGACGGCGACTCCCACTGCGAGCGCACCGGCTGACAACGGCGGAGATAGTGGGCGCCTGGGATCGATCTCCTGGCGCGACATCGTCACCGTGCCGCGCCGGCCGATTCTCAAGTATCACCGGGTTGAGCTGATCCCGACCTACAACGTGTCGATCAACAATCCGCTGATTCGGCATCATGGGTTTGGCGGCGTGATCAACTTCTTTTTGTCCGAGACGCTCAACATCGGCATCGAAGGCACCTACTACGCACCGCAGCAGCTCAGCTACTACGAGCTCATCGGCTTGGACGATCGCGTCGTACCGTCGGTGAACAAATACCTGTGGAGCGCCGCGCTCAACTTCGGGTACGTGCCGATCTACGGTAAATTCTCGATCTTCAACAAGTACATCTTCCAGTGGGAGACCTACATCCAGGCCGGCATCGGCGCGACGCAGACCGAGTGGATTCCGCGCGATCCCAAGAACCAAGCGGCGACTAACACGAACGTGCTGTGGCACGTCGATCTTGGGTGGCGCCTGTTCTTGACCAAGTGGCTGGCCATTCACGCCTACCTCAAAGACTACATGATGGTCGACAAGCTCGAGCCGACGAACCCGCGCGTCAATGGGATGGGCATGCCGACGACCGGGGTCCCGGCATCGAGCACGTTCGTCAATCAGTTCGTTCAGAACATCGTGTTCGGCGTGGGTGTGGGCATGTTCTTGCCCACTGGCTTTGAGTACAAGTACACGCGCTAGGCGAGGAGACGCGATGCGAACGCTACGGCCTCTGATCCTCTGCCTCGTGGTCGGCCAAATGACGGCAACGGTGGCCTATGCCGAGCGGCGCAATCCGCTCGACGGCCAGCCGGCCATCCGCAACAAAGTCGAGCTGCGCAAGCTCCGGTTCGAGATCACGCCTGAGTTCCTGACGTCGATCAATCAAGACTACCGGCACGCCTTCGGCTTCGGCGGGAACCTGGAATTTCACCTGACGGATTGGCTCGGAATCGGCTTTTCCGGCTCCTACATGTTCAACTCGAACACGGCGCTGGAGAGTCAAGTCGAGGGCCAACTGCCCCGCAAGATTTATCAGACACCGGGGCCGCAGCCGACGCTGGATGTCCACGCACAGCGCGTGCTGGGGATCAACGCGCTCTTGGCAGCGTATGCCTCGATCACGCCATTTGCCGGGAAATTCGCGTTATTCGGGGCCGGCTTCGGGCGCTACGACCTGTACATCAAGGGCGGCTTGGGGTTGGTCAACTACATCCAGAGCCCGAAATGCTGCAGCTATCCGGTCGTCGTCCATCCGACGGCCACCGACCCCAAGGGAACCCCGGGCGATCCCAACACCGAGAATGCGGCGCAGTTCGCCGGGCTCAAGGTGGGCGGCATGGTGGGCATCGGCGTGCACATGTTCTTCAACGACTTCATTGCGCTGCAGCTCGAGCTGCGTGACTACATCGTACGGGCCAATCCCGGCGGCGGCGACGTCGACGCGGATCGCCATTTGTGCAGCGGCCAGTCGGGCTTTCCGTGCAACGGTGCCAACGACCAGAGCGTGCAGAACAACCTGTTCGTCGGGCTCGGCTTGGTCTTCATGCTGCCGCCCAAAGCCAAGATCACCCACTGATTCTCGGCGCTCCGATTCCCGCCTCTTTTTCCCTTACTTCAGCGATCCGCAGCGACTGCCAGTCTGGCCAACAGGGCGACGTCGGCAGCCAGGGTCGGATAGCGGGTCAGTTCGTGCAGTGGAACCCATTTGACTTCGGCAACCTCGACCGCGCTCGGCTCACCGTGCAGCGTGACGTCGTACACCAAGAGGAGCAGGTCAAATTTCGGGTAGCGGTAAAAGATCACGTCGGCGATCGGCCCCACCGTCGCGCCGCAGCCGAGCTCCTCCAGAACCTCGCGCGCCAAGGCTTCGGTCGGCGCTTCGCCGGGCTCGACTTTGCCACCCGGCAACTCCCACAGGTCGGGCATCGGCTGATCCGGCCGTCGTCGTGTCAGGAGCACGGAGCCGGGGCGCCGTGCCAACGCTGCGACGACCAATTTGGGGGGCAGCAAACTGGGGGTCGAAATCGGCGTCATGCGAACCCACAATAGGCTATTTGGACGAAAGAAAAGGAACGCGTCATGAAGCTCTACTCCGGAAAAATCCCTGTGATCGCCGCCGAGACCATTCGCAGCCTCGTCGAAGCCGAAGACATCGAGGTCGAGGATCCCAAAGAGGCTGAGCTCGACATCGAGTCGGTGCTCAAAGAGTACGTGCGCATGGACCGGGAGATCACCGATCAGGCCAAAGATCTACTCGAACAGCGCCGGCTCGACTACGGCCAGTTCGGCAAGCTCAAGCGCGGGCTGGCCGAGGAGCGCGGCTTCGCGCTGGGCGATGAGGCGGCCAACTGGATCTCCAATCAGATCCTCGAGACGTTCATGCAGTCGGCGCACATCGAAGAGGTGTTCGCCGAAGATACGGTGCTCCGCAAGAAGTTAAAGGAAATTCTCAAGAAGCACATGTCTGTCGACGCTGAGCTGGACGAAGAGGTGCGCCAGCGCATCAAGAACTTGGCCGAGGGCACGCAGACCTGGGAGCTGGAATATGCCAAGGTCATGGAGCAAATGAAACGCAAACACGGCCTCGAGTAGCGCGCGCGCCAGGGGCGTTCAGAGCGGCTTACGTCCGCACTCGGGTCGGTCACATACGCAGCGTATGCTCCCTCACCTCGCTTGCGGGCGCGCTCGCTCTGAACACCCCTGGCGCGCGCTTGTGGATTTGCGTTGAGTGGCCTTGCGTCGGTTTTGGGGGTGGGCTCGCGCTTTCGCGCTTGGCTTTGGGATTTGAGCTTGGTCTTGCCGGGCTTGGTCTTGGGTGCTCGCGCTTTGCGCTTGGTCTGGCGGGGCTTGGTCTTGGGTGCTCGCGCTTTGCGATGGTCTTGCGGGCTCGCGCTTTGCGCTTGGGCTTGCGGGCTCGCGCTTTGCGCTTGGTCTTGGGGCTTGGTCTTGCGGGCTTGATCTTGCGGGCTTGATCTTGCGGGCTTGCTTGGTTTGGGCTTGCGTTTTGGTTTTGCGCTTTGCGGGCTTGGTTGGTTTGGGCTTGCGTTTTGGTTTTGCGCTTGGGCTTGGTTGGGCTGGGCTTTGGTGGGGAAAAGTTGCTGTTGGGGTGTGGGGGGATTAGCATCATCGGCTAAACCTTTGGAGTTACTTGCCCATGCTTGCGATTTCGCTGGACGGTAAGGTCGCGGTGGTGACCGGTGCGGGGCGGGGTCTGGGCCGGTCGATTGCGTTGGCCATGGCGCAGGCGGGGGCCGATGTGGCGCTCTTGGCGCGCTCGGCCGAAGACCTGGCGACGACTGCGCGCGAAGTGCAAGCGCTCGGTCGGCGGGCCATCGTCTTGCCGACCGACGTGACCGATGAAGCTGCCGTCGAAGAGGCTTCGGAGGCGGTGTTCGAGGCGTTCGGCCGGATCGACATTTTGGTCAACAATGCCGGTATGGCCAAGCTGGCCCCGGTTTTGGACACGCACCTGGCGGATCTGCGCCAGATCATCGACGTCAATTTCGTCGGCGCCGTCCTGTGTACGCGTTCGTTTGGCGTGCACATGGTCGCGACTCGTTCCGGCTCGGTCATCAATATCGCGTCGATCGCGGGGCTCGGCGGCGAAGCTGAAATGTCGGCCTATGCCGCGACCAAGGGCGCGCTCTTGGCCTACACGCGGTCGGTCGCCGTCGAGTGGGCACGCCATGGTGTCCGAGTCAACGCGGTCGCGCCTGGCTACTTCGTCACCGACATGAATCGCGCGGCGACCGAGAATCCGGACATCGCCCCCAAGATGCTCAAGCGCATCCCGCTGCGACGCTTCGGCAAGCCCGAGGAGATCGGGCCGCTGTGCGCCTATCTCGCATCGGACCTGGCGTCGTTCATGACCGGGTCGACCATCGTCATCGACGGTGGGCAGGTCATTTCCTAGTGCCAAGCTGAGATGGCCAATCTGTTAGTCATCGTCGAGACGCAGCGCAACGGCGCGCCTCGACCGGTGTGCATGGAGGCGCTCGGCCGCGCCCGCGAGATCGCGACCCATCTGGGCGCGGCGGTCTACGCGGCGGTGCTCCTGGGGCGCCCTCCGACGGAGGAGCTGCTGACCGCGCTGTCGAACGGGGGCGCGGATCGGATCCTTTTAGCCGAGCAGACCGGGTTCGACGGCTGCCTGGACCTGGCCGACTTTCAGAGCCACGGTGCCGCGCTGCGGGCGCTCGTGGAGCGAGTCGTGCCGTCGCTGGTGCTATTTGGCGCAGGCCCTGGCGCGTGGGAGCTCGCACCGCGGCTGGCGGCAGCGTTGGGCGCGGTGTTTCTCTCGGACATCGAGCTGCGCCTCGAGGAGGGGGCAGGAACGTCGCCCGGGCGTCTTTCGTTGGGCGACGGGGAGGGCTCTGCGCTCGACGGAGATGCCGAGGTCGCCGCGGTGGGGATTGTCGCCCCCGCGCGTTACCTCGTTGCCACCGGCGGTGACGAGTCCGAAGTCGAGATGGTGCGCCTGCCGGGAGGCGACGCCGATCCGGTGCTGGCTCCGGCGCAGCGTTTTACGCGCCCGGAGCAGTCGATAGCGCTGGTCGGGATGGTCGACGATGCCGCGCTTTGGCAGCGAGCCCTGGGAGCAGCGCGCATCGCACACGACGGCCCGGCCGCCCAATGTGCGCGCCTGGCTGTGAGCGCAGGCGACCCAATGGCGACCCAGGTCCCACTACGCGTCGCGCTGGGTGCTTCCGTTCGGGGCGCGCAGCTGATTTTCGATGGTGCACCACAGCTCCTCGCCGAAGCCATCTCGAGCGCGCTCAGCGGCCAGGTCGAGCGCTGATGCGTCTTTTTGTGGTGGTCGGAGACGGCCACGAAAAGGACACTGCCCTGATCGATTGCGCGCTCGCCCTGGCCGCGCAGCCGGCGGATCTGGTGTGCGATGGTTTAGGCGATGCGGCGTCGGCGGTGGACCGGTGCTTGGGAGCAGCCGTGGCCAAGGGGGCCAGTGCGGTGCGCGTTTGGGCGCCGGCCATCGAAGTCGTCGACTATCTGGGACACGCGCTGGTGCTGGCGCGAGCGATCTTGCGGGCCGCTACCTTGCCGGAGCCCGCGGTTGCGGCCGACAGTGCCGGCGACTGGGGCGAGCACGAGTTCGACGGCCAAGGGGAGGGGCACAGCGCAGAACAGACGCGGCCGCGCTTCATGGCGCCGGGCGAAGTCGGTCGCCCCTCCGCCGGCCGCACCTGGCAGCAGGCGCCGCCGAACGACGCGCTAGTGCTGAGCGGCGATCCCGTCATCGGGCCGGCGGTAGCCGAGCTTTTAGGGGTGCCGCACTGGGGGCGCGTGCGCCGGGTGGCGCGCCACGGCGCGACCCTGGTCGTCGAGCGAAGTGGGAGCCGCGAGCCTGCCGGGTGGTCGCCGCCCCTGCCGGCCCTTTTGGTCGTGGCTCGGGCCAGCGACCAGCCGCTCCTGACCACCGACACAGGTTTCACCGTCAACAGCACGGCGCTCGAAGCGCTCGACCTGGCGCCCATGGATCTCTTGCACCGCCGCCATTTTCGTCTGCGCAAGGCGGCCATTCCTGTAGCGCCTGCGGCCCATTTTTCCGATGCCGCAGCGCTGGTCGCTCGGTTGTTGGCCGATGGCGCGCTTGAGCCGATGGCCCTGCCCCTGGCCGGCTCACCTCCGGACGCCGACCGTAAAAAAGAGTCCTGATGGCGCGGCTGCGCCCGGCGGGCTCGCGCTCTTCGTCCGTCGGCGCTGGCGCTGTCGCCGGCACTGGCCCGACGCAGTCGGCACGCG
>JBBQIO010000253.1:0-5884 GCA_038325015.1 Polyangia bacterium | reverse complement strand
CAAGAACGCCCCGTCGCCTAACCCGGGGCTTGTCGCCAATGATTTCAGACCGAGGCGAAAGCACAGGAGCACCAATTCAATCGTTGATCGCGTAACCAAACTGTCCACGAGAACGGATCAGGCCCAGTCAGAGCGTCAACGACGGGAGCGCGGTACTACGGGTGCTTACTTGCTGCGCTTAGCGCGACTCGCGAGCGCTTCGCTCAACAGCACCTTGATCGCCTGCGTGCGTGAGACCTTGCCTCCAGGCAGCATTCGAACCGCCTCGGCATCAATGGCCGCAATTAGTTCGGACTCCACTTTAAAGCTCAACGTCATTTCTGTCCCCGGTGGAGTTTTTTTCGGCCGTCCCATCGAGCGAGAGCGTAACGGACGAGGCCTCATCATAGCTAATTTCTCGTTCATGTGAGTTATTATAACTAATTCGTCGTTATCGTCAACGTCATTCGTCATTCCCGTCGGTGAGCGGCACGCCGGCCAGCGCGCACCAGCGCTCCCGGATCTGCTCGTCCTCTCTGCGGATGTCGTCGACGAGTTCGGCCAGCTGACGCTTTGCTTGACGCCCAGCAGTGGCCATCAGCATGCGAGCCTCGTGCGCTGCCTCGACGAGAGTCTCGACGGTTTCGGCAAAAAACTTACGCTCCCGGGCTTCGGCCTGCGCGTCCTCTGCGGCCAGCTCGTCGTGTGTGAGGGCGCGGCGACGAGTCACTTCTGAGCTGAATCGCTGCCACATAATCTGTTCGCCTTCACGTCGCCGGTATTCCTTGCGCCGATACTGTTCTGCTTGCCACGCTGCACGTAGCCGCTCGTGCTCTTGCGCTTCGGCTTCGTCTTTCGGCTGGCGCATCGTCTTATCGCAGCCAGCAATCATGAGTTGTTCAGACATTCGTTTTCTCCTCTGTGCTGGCCAGTGTCACGGCCATGACCCGCACGCCAAACGCGCGGCCGAGCATTTTCAAGATCGCCTTGACGATTCGAATCACGTCGCGCTCGTCGTCGGCGTCGAAGTCCATGGTGACGCGGTGGATCATGATTGCGGCCTTCGCGGCGGCAGCTGCTCTGGCAGGTACCAAGTCCATCCCGCGCTGCGTCCTGCGTCCTTCTTCGCGACGATGCCGAGCCTCTGGCGCGCGCGACGTTCCGTGGCGTCCGATACGCTGTTCGCTCTGAGCGCGGCCTTGCCGACCTGCGCCGGCACCGGACCGTCTTTCAGCAGGTCTCTTAGCTCGTCGACTGCCTGGTCTAGCTCGCCACGTTCCTCGGACGACTCTAGTAAGCTGTCAGCAGACTGGCTGGTGACGTCGCCCCACTCGATGCAGGCGACTTCGATGCGCGGCGCCGGCGAAGGAGCCGACACGACACGCAGCTTGATCGCTGCGGCGCCCTTGCCAACGTTGCACTTCGTCACCGCAAGAATGCGGTCCTCTTCGTTGTCGGTATCCGACTTGGCCAAGAGCAAGCCGACGCGTGCGGCGCCGATAATGCCGATCGAACCGCCGCCGCGATAAACCGCGGAGCCACCGGTGCTCTTGTTCAAATGGCGGACGAATAGGAACGCGCATCCCGTCTTCTCTGCCAACGCGGCGATGGGCGCCAGCACGGTGCGCATGTCCTGATCGCGGTGCGCGTTCAGCTTCGCCGGCAACGCGGCCATCAGAGGGTCGATGACCACCAGGCGTGCATTGACCTCACCAATCGCCCCAGCGAGCGCAGCAAGGCCGTCGACGAGGTCAAGCGGGCTATTCCACAGGTCCCATGCATGGACGAGTCGCCGTTCAGCTCCGGCAGCAACGAGTCGCGGTACGGTGACGCAGCCCGCGGCATCCTCGTAGGACACCAAGATGGTGGAGAACGGTCCTTCGCTCGTCGCATCGCCGGGCAGCGGCTCGCCGCGGCTCCCGCGGGCCGCGAGGTCCGCAATGACCGTCGACTTGCATAAGCCAGGATCGCCGTCGAGGATGTTGATCATCCCCTTGGCGATGCGGCCCCGCCAAAGCCAGTCCACCGGCACCATGGCGATGTCGGCCGTGCACACCAGCGGCGATACCTTTGGAGACTCCGGCGCGCCTGGATGCGGCGCGAGCGGCGGCCGTTTCGGATTTTCTACGCAGCGAGCTTCGTCCGCACGGGCTGTCGCCCACTCGTCGACCTCGTCGCTCACTGTCCCTCCGCGGCCCATGCCGGAATGACCCACGCGCGGCGTTCGCGGCCGCGCTCGGCGATCCGGTACAGACGCCTGACGGCGGATGCCAGTCCTTCAGGCGCGTACGCGATGAGACGGGCCTTGCTGCCAGTACCGAGGCGAACCTTGCACACTACGATCGGTTCAAGACTAGGACTCATTGCCCGCCCCCGACAAAGGGGGAGCTGTGCCGCTCGATCAAGAGAGCGAGCGCCTTGCGGTCCACCAAGCGGTGACGGCCAAATTTGACCGACGGCAGTTTACCGGTAGCAATCCACCCCCGGATGGTGGACAGCGGTGCGCGCATCACGGCCGCGACCTCAGGCAAAGTCATCAACTCGGGCAGGCCACTCACGAGCCCTGCCCTTCGAGCCGCAAACGGACGATGGCCGCCGTCGCACGCTGGACCGGCAATCCTCCGAGGAGGCGACCTAGAGTTTGGCGTGAAACGCCAATGCGCTCAGCGGCTGCGAGCTCCCCCAATGCGCTAACGGTTCGTGCCAGCTTATCCCGCTCTACCGCGGTTAGTCGTTCGCTACTGTTATGTGTTTTGTCGCCCATGCTGGGTAAGTGGCGACTTTGAGGTGGTACACGGCGCACTCCCGGCGCGAAGGCCGGCCCGATTCAGGAGCGCCTTCGACGTTTAGCGGGTGATCTTTGTTTCCTGGTCGCCGACGATCTCGATGGTGACGACGGCGCGGAAGTCCGGCTTGGCTGCCCACCGGACGGCACTCGACTCGCACTTTCGGCGCCGGTTGGGGGGCGTTGATGAGCTCGTTTATGGCCTCAAAGGCCCAAGCATCCGTTGGTCTCCCGACGGGGAGCCGTAAAAAAGAGGTCCGTTGCCGCCCCTTTGCCATTCTCACCGTCGAGAAAACGTGATGGGCACCTAACGGCCGCCGTGACCGCAACGTTGACCTACTCGAGCGGCATCGCCACCTACACATCCCCCGGCGCGCCGTACCTCTGGGGCACGCTGTCGATGTCGGCGGCGACCACGCTCGGATCGTACGTGATAGCGAACCCAAACGGCGCCGGCCCCGGGCAGTTGTACATAGCCGACCTGCTCCAGCGGTCCGTAACCGTTCTACCCGGCTACACCGGGGCGCCTCCCACGCCGTGTAGCCTGTTCGGCGTGTCACCGATGGGCGTCGTGCTGACGTTGACCTGGGCCAACGTCAACGGCGACCCGCCGATCACGGTGTCGACGGTTATCGGCCATCCGTAAGCATTTTGTTACAGCGTGAAGGCCTCGTGCGTGCGCCTCGTTGGCGCGTTTCACGGTGTGGCGCCCGACCACTCGCAGAAACGAGGTCATCGGGTTTAGGTTTGCGGTCAAAGACCGATACCCTCCAAAGGGCAGCCGGTTTGGCCCAGCGCCCGCGCGCCGCGGTCTGCGACCATGGCGAGGGAGCGCGGTGCCGTGAGACGATAGCCTGAAGGGGGGCCTGGGATGCGCGTTGCGGCGATCGCGGTTGGGTTTGTTGGGGTGCTGGTCTTATGTGAAGCGGCCGGGGCCCAGGGAGCGGACGAGATGGAGGCATCTCGTCGATGCACCTCAGAGGACGAAGAAATATTCTCGATAATGCGCAGACACCAGAGCACCACCTGCACCGCGCCCGAGTGCCCGGCCGCGATTCAAAAGCGCAATAACTGCCTGAGGGTTGCCAACGCAGACATTAAAAAGCGCGAGCAAAAGATTGTGGACGAGCGGCTTGAGCAGTATCGCGCAGGAAAAGCAACTCGACAGCAAGCAGACCTCGACGCCGAAAACGAGCGAGCCGCCTCGGACGAGGCAGTCCGAAGAGACCCCAAGGCTATGGCGGTCGTATTCGGCGCAATTTTCTGTCACACCAAGCAGGCGCGAGTCAGTGCCTTGAACGAGATCGCCCAGGAAAAAAAATATGCCCGCATCGGCGGGATGGTGAACAAGGCCAAGCTATACGCGCTCCAACAGGTAGTCAGATGGGCGGACGAGACAGACACGCAGGAGGGAATCGACTTAAAGAGTTTCAAGGGCGTCAAGCCGGCGAGTTGCGCCAGCGCCGGCGTCAGGGACGTCCTAAGGTGTCTGGGCGAGGGCGAACAATGCGCTGGCGACGAGCAGCGGCACTTGGCTTCCTTCGTTCCCGAATATACGGCGCCGGATGACGACGAATGACGCACAGTCGCTTAATATCGTCCAAAACTACCGCAAACGACACGAAACCACACGTAACAGCCGTTAGTCGACCGACGTCGCCCGGCCAATAGAATTCCAAGCGATGTCAACGAAGTGGGCGCTGCTAGCGGCCTTCGGACTGACGCCGTTTATCGTCGCCGACGTGACTTAAAATCCCTAGGCTGGCAACGGTCGTACGGGTTCAAGTCCCGTCCCCGGCACCGACGATAACGTTTGCAAAAGGAGCGACGGGCAGCACGTGACGCGAGGCGGCCCGCATCCATACCGTATGCGAAGGACGGCGAACGTCGAGCGGCGCGTGGTGGCCTCTGCCCGGGAGACTGGCCTGTCCCTTTACCGACGGCCGCTTCAATGTTCCGCGTGCAGGACACGACGCCGCCCGTGATCGCCGTCCCCGCGATCCTTGTGCAAATCGCCGACGCGGCAAACGGCAGCGTCGTGAGCTATGTCGTGACCGCCGACGACGCGGTCGACAGCAGCAGCTCGGTGAGCTGCACGCCGAGCTCGGGCTCGCTCTTCGCGCTGGGGAACACGACGGTGGTCTGCAGCTCCACCGACACGCATGGCAACGGCAGCAGCGAGACCTTCACCGTGACCGTCAGCCTGTGCTTTGGCGGCTTCGAGCGGCCGTTCTTCAACCCGCCGTTTCTCTCGGTCTGTTGGTGCCAGTGCAGTTCCGTCGTTGCGGCGACAGCTCAGCGATCGAGAACCTCGACGCCACGCTCGGGGTCGCCAGCTACAGCAGCGCCGGTGTCCTCGGTCCCGAGCGGGCCGCCACGCCCGTGCGGCTGCTCAACCTGGGGAACCAATTTCGGTTCATCGACCGCCTGATGCAGAGTATCTGCACGCCGAAGACCTGACCCCGCCGGTAGCTCGCTCGCCCTCCTTCATCGCATCGGTTTAACCAGGCCCGGTCGAGCCGTTTTCCCGCCAGTATGCGACCATCGAACCATGGAACGCGCCTCGATCGACGAGTCCTCGTCGGCTCCGGGAGTGTCGGCCACTCTGATCCTCGATCAGATGCAGCGCTTGCGCGAGCTGTATGGCGCGGCCTGTGTCGACGCGGCCCTCGAATAGCTGCCCGACACGATTCGTCGCGAAGTCAGCATGCTGGTGCGCGGCGGCTGGTGCAGCACCAGTGCAGCGCGCGCGTTGAAGGGCACCATCGCCGCGGCCACCGGCGAGGATGAGCTGACGCGCCAGAAGCGCGTCGTCCGCGAGGGCGTGACACGAACCTTCGGCACCATCTGGCGCGCGCTCCTCGGCTTGTTGAGCAATGCACGCCTGGCACGAACGACGCCGCAGATCTATTCACGTTCGTTCGACCGCGGATCGCTCAGTCTGACTGCGATGCGCGACCGGGCCTACGATCTGGAGCTGCGCGGCTGGCCGGAGATCTCCGAGTACGATCTGATCGGGCTGGCCACCGGCATCGAAACGGTGCTGCGGATCGCCGGACGCAAAGGGGCGCACATCGAGTTTGAACGCCATGGACAAGAGGTCCACCTCATGGTCGAGTG
>JBBQIO010000252.1:0-5884 GCA_038325015.1 Polyangia bacterium | reverse complement strand
ATTGGTCTACATGCGGGCCATTCGCGCCCGCGCGGAGGGCTGGAAGTAGCTCGCCCGCTGGTCCGGCAAAGATGCGAGTATCACAGCTCGACTTCGCTCGAGGAGCTGCATGATACGCGTCGCACATCATCCGTATTTAAGCGCTGCGGCCGTTGCGCTGCTGCTGGCTGCCGGCTGTTCGACCAAGCTCAAGGCGCGGCCGGTGACCGCGAACCTGGTTGCTGTGTTCGATCCCACGGCCAGCCCGCCGGCGATCCCGTTGCCCAACGATCTGGCGCGCAGCGCCGACGGCACCCACCTCATGGTGCCAAGCTCTCCGGGCGATTCACCGGCGCAAAAAGATTTCGCTGCCTACTTGAGCTCGCTTGACGGTTTTCCGCCGGACTCGACGGTGAGCTTCGCTTTTTCGGCGCCCGTCGATCCGGCCTCGGTCAAGGCTCCTTCGTCGGCTGGCAATGGCTCCTTGGCCATTTTCGATACCACTGGGCTCAAGCTCTTGACCGCGTCGGACCTGGGTATCGTGGTCAGCCCCGACGGCAAGAGCGTGACCGTGACCTCGACCGCGCGCTTCGTCAGCGGCCACGTCTACGTCGCGATGCTGTTCGGCTACGGCGATGCCAACGGAGTTCGCGGCGCCAAGGGCGAGTCGGTCATCGCCGCGCCGACGATGTACCTTTTGCGTTCGCCCAATCCGCTGATCGGCTTGTGTGGCACGGGGCAGGAGACCGGTTGCGTGTGTCCCGCCGCCGTCGCCGCCTCGGGCAACATCAATGATCCAACATGCCACGCGGTGGTTACCGGCGTCACCGATGCCCAGGCCCGCCAGCTCGAAGCGGCGCGCCTGCCGCTGGCCGCGGCGCTCGGGCTGCTCGTACCCTTGAGCGGATCGGGCTCGCGCTCGGTGAACGACCTGGCGCTGGTCTGGAATTTCACCATCGCAAAACAGCCGTTCGCGGTCTACGACCCGACACGCTCGGACGTGCCGATGCCCAACGACGTGCTCATCGATCAGACGACGCATCTGGTCAGCCTGTCCTTGCCCTCGACGAGCCCTTTGGCGGGGCTGGCCGCGGGGCTCAATACGCTCGACGGTTTTTCGACCACCGGCGCATTGACCGTCGACGTTGACGCAGCCCATCCGATCGATCCCAAGACGCTGATCCCGGGCAAGACGGTCTATCTCATCAACCCGGGCAGCTTGGGCGATGTGCCGCTGTTCGATGCCGCACCGGTGTACGTCAACGGCGGCAAGACGTTCGCCAATCAGATCGCGATCACGCCGCGCACCGCGCTGGCCTCGGACCAGAGCCAGTACCTGGTGGTACTGACGACCGGCGTCAAGGACACGACCGGTTTGGCGCTGACCCCGGCGCCCGTCATGAGCTTGATCAAGGAGAGCAATCCGCTGGTCGTCGGCGGCCATTCGACGGTCTCGATCTTGAGCGACGCGCAGGCAACGCAGCTCGAAGTGCTGCGCTCGGCGTTCGTGGCGCAGAACCTGTTCGCCACCTTGGCCGGCGCGTTCGGTGTGCCGCGCGCGGAGGTCGCGTCGGTGTTCACCTTCACGACCGAATCGGTGACCCGCCCGCTGCAAGCGCTCGCCGCCTATCCTGCTAGCGCCAGCCTGGTTCCCGACGTGGCCAACGTCGAGATCTATCCCTTGTCCTCACCGTCGCCGGGCGCGGGCACGCGTGGATCGCTGCCATTCTGTGCCACCGATCTGGGCTGTCCCAATGTCGGGACGGTCGTGACCGGTACGTTTCACTCGCGCAACGTTGCCGACCCTTTGACCGGAATCATCGGCTTCGACCGCACGCCGGGCAACGCGCTGGCCGCCGATGCATTTGCAGTGCACACCCCTTCGGTCGCGCCGAACACCGACATTCCGTTCGTCATGACCCTGCCGGTCAGCGGCAGCAACTGGCCGGTGGCCATCGTGCAGCACGGCCTGGGCAGCTGGCGCGGCGACATGCTGACCTTGGCCGATCGTTTTGCGCAGGATGGCTGGGCGACGATCGCGTTCGATCTGCCGTACCACGGCGCGCGCAGTGCGTGCACGGCCGACAGCGACTGCACGGCCGGGGGCACGTGCAGCGTGATGACCGGCCTGTGCTCGACGTCGCTGGCGCTTTACGCGACCGGGACGAGCCCCACCGCGTGCACCATCGCGGCGGTCTCAGGCGGCGCCCACGACGCCACCTCGTGCGAGCCCGTCGCATCAGGCAGCGCGTTCGTCAATTTGACCAACTTGTTGGCGTCGCGCGACAACCTCCGACAGTACATCGTCGACGCCTCACAACTGGTGCGCGTCCTCCAAGAGCCGCATACCATCAACACATCGCTGGCGGCGCAAGCGGGGTACACGGCGTCGATTCCCCAGATCGCCTATCACGGGCTCTCGCTGGGTGGGATCGCCGGCGCGGTGTTTTTGGCCGTCGCGCCTGAGCCGGTGGTGGCCGTGCTCACCGATTGTGGCGGCCACGACTTCGAGGAGTTGGCCGACGGCTACTTCAGTAAGCTCATCAACCCGTTCTTGGCCGAGCTCGGAATCATGCGCGATACCGCGGCGTACAACACGCTGGTCAACGCGTCGCGCTGGATTCTCGATCCTGCCGATCCGTTTGCCGTCGCGCAGTTCATCGTCCGCTCGCCGCTCACTCCGCCGACGACCGGGGTCGCCAACGTGCCGAAGATTTTGATTCAACAAGAGGACGCCAACGATCCGATCGTGCCGAACGTGTACCAAGAGGCGCTGTCGCGCGCGATCTTCGGTCCCAACGGCCTGGACGCCAATGGCCACACGCAGACCCGGGTCGGCGGCAATCTGGTCTCGACCTTCTTCACCACGGCCTCGCATTCGTCCGAGCTCGGACCACCGCCGAGCCTGGCGGTCACCGAGGCGGTTCAGAATCAGATCGTCACCTTCATTTCGTCGGGCGGCACGAGCTTGCCGCCAGCCCTATGAGCAACCGGGAGATTGGAATGTGTCGAACGACGTGGCTCGGCCTGGTGCTCTTGGCGCTGGCCCCAGCGCCGCTCGCCGCCCATGGCGCGGGCCTCGAGCTGCCTGAGCAGTCGCCCGGCGGGCTGGCCACGGCGGGGGCGCAGACGGCGGTAGCGGACGATGCTTCGGCCAACTACTACAACCCGGCGGGTCTGGCCTTTCAGCGCGGCCTGAACATCATGGCCGGCGCAAACCTGCTCCTGGCCGACACGACGCAGACCACGACCGCCAACGGCAGCACCGCGGCCACCAAGCTCGACTCCAAGACGCTCGACGTCGCTCCAACGGTGTATGTGGGGGCGCGCCTCGGACCGCATGTCGCCATCGGAGTCGGGCTGTTCGCCAACTTCGGCCAGCATCAGGACTTTGCGCCGCTCGACAATCCGGCGCGCTTCGTCGGCTATCAGGTCAAGATCCAGGCGGTCACGATCAACGCGAATGTTGCCGTCCGACCGCTGCACTGGCTGTCGATCGCGGCTGGCATCGACGTGGTGCCCTCGTCATTCGAGGTCACCCAGGCGATCAACTTCGGCGGCGGCGAGGGCAGCGTCCACGACGTTTCGACCGCCACCGGCATCGGCGGCAACGTCGCGCTGCTCATTCATGCCGTGCCGCGCTGGCTCGATATCGGCTTGAGTTACCGCAGCGCGGTGAAGCTCGACTTCTCCGGCACGGCGCTCGTGACCACTCCGACCGAGCTGGCCAGTCAGAGCTCGGCGCTGCAGAACGCGTCCAACACCATCACCTTGCCGCACAACATGACGTTTGCCCTGGCGACGCACCCGTTGCCGCACTTGACCGTCGACGTCGACGTGCACTTGACGCTGTGGAGGTCGTTCAAGCAGCAAGAGGTGACGCTGACGGACCCGCAGTCGGGACAAAAACAAATCAGCACGGTGCCGCTGAATTTTCGCGACGAGGCCGGCATTCGTCTTGGTCTCATGTATCGGCTGTGCAACGAGCGCCTGGTGCTCCGGATCGGCGGCGGCTACGATCGCACGCCAGTGCCGAACGCCTCGCTCGGGCCGATCACCCCAGACGGCGATCGCGGCGTGGTGGGCATCGGCGTCGGCTATCAGTGGCGCTTCATCGGCTTTGACGCCGGCTACCTTTTTACCTACTTGCCGACGCGCACGACGACCAATCAGGCGCTGCCCGGCACCAGCTACAAAACCGTCGGCAACGTGGTCGGCCTGACGATCAACCTACGCTTCGACAAGCTCGGCCCCAAGATCTACGACGCCCGCTATCGCTAGTGTCTCCCGGTCAGAGTAGCGGAGTCGGTGCAGCAGTAATCCGCAGCTCGCGGCACAGACGCGCCACCAGGTCGTCGAACACCTTTTTAAGCCCGGCTTCGTCGTGTACCTCGACGAACAGCCGTCCACCCGCGATCATCCCGTGGCCGCCCGCCGCGCCGTTGTGGCCGACGACGTTGCGCATCGTGGCGCCGGCCGTGGCGTCGGTCAGATCGGTGCGCGCCGAAAGATAGACGTGTCCCTCGTGCTGGCCGACGCACAGCACCCAGCGCGCGCGATCGTAGGGCAGCATCAAATCGGCGACCTCGGCGACCAGGTCCGGATAGTCGAGCGCACCCAGATTGACGGCCAGGAGATCGCCCCACGACACTGCCGAGCGAATGGCGCGGTCGACTGCCACGAAGTGCTCGCGGCCGAGCTTGGGATTGGTGATCGCGTACAGGCGCGGAAAATCGGCCTGGGTCATCAGTTCGACGTAGGCGACGCGCTCGGCCGATCCGGCTTCGCGCCCCAGGTCGCGGGTCTCGGACTTGAGCGCGTAGAGAAACCCCGTCGAGACCTGGCCGTCGATGGGCAGGCCCGACTCTTTCAAATATTCGTAGACGATGGTGGCGGTGGCGCCGCGGTCGGGGCGGACGTCGTGCCAGATGATCCCCTCGCCCGACGAACGTGCCGGATGATGATCGATGACCACCTGGGCGGTGCGGCCCGCGGGCAGTGAGTTGTTCCCGGTGCCCGGTTGGGTGTCGACCAGGGCGACGATGGGAAACTGCGCCAGGTCGAGCCGCTCGATCGCCACCAGCTCGATCTTGAGCTCGCGCACCATGGCACGATTCTCGGCGCGGCCGATGATTCCGCCCAGGCCGATGACGACCTCTAGGCCGTCGGCCTCGAACAGGCGGCGCAGACCGATGGCGGAGGCCAACGAATCGGGGTCCGGATTGTCGTGGGTCAGGATGAGCGCGCGCGGGGCGAGGCCTGAATCGGCGACGCGCTTGCGCATCGTCTGCCGCGCCTCGGTCAGCGAAAAACTCATGGGCCGAAGGCTACCATGGGCGATGGTTCGCGTCGCTGCCGGGCGTTTCCGCTACTTGTCGATGGTCCGCAGCGCCACCTCGACGGTGCCGAGATAGCCGCGTGAGCGCGCGTCGTAGGCGTTCCAGCTCAAGTCGAGGTTGCGCCCTTCAGCGGTCGCCTTTTGAAAGTAGAGAAATCCCGAGACGCGCCCGCCCGGCGAGATCACCCCCTCGGGCAGCGCGTAGCCGACCACGTCCTCCGACGCCTCCGTCGGGTAGTAGCGCGGCCCCCACCAGGCCACCCAATTCCAGTAGTAGGGAGGGTAGTAAAATGGCGAGCCCCAGTAGGCGCCATAGCCGCCGTAGTAGCGGCGCAGGCCACCGTACACGTGATAGCCGCTCCAGCCGCCCCAGCGACGGGCGGCCAGTGGCGCGGCGCCGACATGGTACCGCCCGCCATATTGATAGCTGCCGACCATGGGGTGTCCGCCACCGCCGCCGTACCCGTGACCGCCCGAATAGCCACCGCCCCCGACATGACCGCCAGCGCCGCCTCCGAAATGACCGCCGCCGCCACCTCCGCCGTGACCGCCACCGCCACCACCACC
>JBBQIO010000251.1:0-5886 GCA_038325015.1 Polyangia bacterium | reverse complement strand
GCGCAGATCCGGAGCGCCGGTCACCTGCTGCACAGTCCAGGTCACGCCGTCGAAATGCCCCCAGACGCCGTGCGTACCGGCCACCCAGACCTCGCCGCCCGGCCCTTCAGAGACCGCGCGCAGCTGCGTGGCGGCAATGCTCGGGTCGACGGCCAGCGCCACCGCGGCGTCAAAGCCCGGGTCGCGCACGAAGCCGGTGCCGTCCGAATGGAGCACGACGGGCAGCGTCGCCAACGCACCCGTCATGGTCGTCGGAGTCGGTGACGGCGAGAGCGACGAATCGGCCGCGCTGGTCCCGGCCGCCCACACGTCGGAGGTGCCCGAGCCGGTCAACGCGCGCAGGCTGACCGCGCTGGTCCCGGCCTGCACGACCGACCAAACCCCCATGCTGCGGTGCAGCAAAATACCACCGACGCCCGGATAGGTCCCCGCCGCCGTGACATCATCGGCCGAGGTCCCCCAGACCGCGAACAGATTGGCGGACAGCGGGCTCTTTTCCTTGAGCCAACTCGACGCCGCTGTCGCTCCCGCACCGGACAAATGCAAGATCGTTCCGGCGTCTCCGACAGCGAACACATCCTTGCCGTCGGGCGTCTGCCAAACCGCGTGCAGCAAATTCGTGGTCGGCGCGCCGAGGTCCGTCCACACGCCCGTCACGACACCGCCGTCGGGAGCACCGCCCGCCTGCCGGTAACACACACCCTCCTGGCAAAAATCTCCGGGCGGACAGGCGCCATCGCCCACGATCGGCATCGCCGCACCGGTCGACGAGACGACATAATGAATGCCGCTGTCACACTGTAGCGTCGCCTCGGCGCCTTTTTTGTACGGCGGAAGCGTGTGCGCATCGACCGCCTGCGGGCGGCAAACGCCCTCGACGCACGAGTCGCCCGTGGGGCAGCTCGGCCCGTCGAGCTGCCCGCAATCGGAGACCAGCGTCAGTCGCGTGAACAGCGTCTCATTCGGCACCAGGCTGAGCGTCGAATCGCGCTCGATGAGCAGCTGGTTGGCCTTGAATCCCTGCAGCTGGATCTGCAGCCGGACGGCGTTGCCGTCGGGCGAGTAGACGCCGAACGAGCCCGGCAGGACGAACTCCCCGGACGGCACATCGGTCAGCGACCAGGGCGCCGGCATCAAAACCGGCACGCCGTCCCGCGACACGATGAGGCGGACCTCGTCGACCTGATTGCGCGCCTGCAGATCGGTGGCCGCGCCGAGGATGATCTCGGTACGACTGGCGCACCCGGCGAAGAGCGACAATGCACAACCAAGCCACGCAGCCGCTGGACGTTTCAACGCAGCACCGTCCTTATTCGTCAAGAATGAACCAATCCGGCCCAATTAAACAGCCCTTCGCCCGTCGATCACGGCCGGAAATAGAACGGGTAGACCAGCTCCACGGTCGGATGCAGCTGACCACGAAAGTGCGCGAAGCTCGCTCCCTGCACCGCGCGGGCGACGCATGGCGCCGTCGCTGTCTTGTCGCTGGGCGGCAAGACGCTCACCGATTGCACGCCGCCGGTGCGCGAAATGACCACTCGCACCGACAGCAGCCCCACGAAATTTTCCACGCCTCGGCAAGCCAGCACGCGATCCTGCACGCGATCCATGCCCGCTTCCAGATCGCGTCGGCTGGGCTCGTCGCCGGCCGGCTCAGCGCGCTCGCTCGGCGCCTCCTCCTCGTCCGTGGGATCGCTCGAGGCATCGGTCGACTTCTTCTTCGCCGTCGCTGCATGCGGCATGAGGCGCGCCGTGCGCACCGGCGGAGCTGCCGCCACGCGTCCGAGCCGATCGGGCAGCACGAGCAGCATGACCAGGGCGCCGGCCACCCCGGCCGCGACCACCCAGAAGAGTAGCTCCCACCGATTGGGGCCGGGCGAACGTGTCATCGCGCCCTTGTATGACGTCCTTGGCGCGGCAACAAGCGGCGCTGAAGATGGTGTAGTTTTCGCCCATGCCACGCCCGACGGCCAAGCCGGCCCCTGCCACGCCTGTCGCCCCGGTACCTGCCGGCCGCTGGGCCCGCCTGCTCGCCGAAGATCGGCCCTTCTTTTTCGAGATCTTGCCGGTGCTCATCGGCCTTCGCGTGGCGATCTACGCCATGACGTTCGTTTTCTTTCGCATGACCCAGGGCGGTCCGGCGGCGTCAGTGGATGTCTTCGGCGCGCTGTGGAATCGCTGGGACGTCGAGCACTACCTTTACCTGGCGCAAAACGGCTACGTGATCGAAGACGCGCACGCCAAGACGCTGGCTTTTTTCCCCGTTTACCCGCTGCTGGTCGGCCTCTTGGCGCTCCCCGGGCGGGTGCTTCCATGGCTCTCGCCACTGGCTGTCGGCATGCTGGTCAGCAATGTCGCGTCCCTTGGCGGAATGTATTTTCTCTATCGCTATGCCAAGCGGCGCTTCGATCCCGAGATTGCGCGGCGCAGCGTTTATTACGCAGGATTGTTTTTCACAGCGTATTTTTATCAAGCAGCGTATACTGAAGGATTATTTTTCTTCTTTATTGTCGGCTCCTTTTATTTTTTCGAAACGGATCGGCCGATCGTCGGGGCTGTCTTCGGTGCTTTCGGTGCCGCGACGCGCTTGACGGGCATCATCCTGGCCGGCGCCGGACCGCTCGCCTACCGCCAGATGCACAAGCGCTTCGGCCGGTCCCTGTGGGCCTGTGCCATCGTCCCCATCGGCCTCTTGTTTTATCTCGGCATCAACTACTGGCTGTGGCACGACCCGCTCAAGTTCATCGACTTTCAGCGCTCGGCCTGGGGTCACGAGTCGGCCACACCATGGGGTGGGCTCAACGTGACGCTGAGCTACTTCATGAATCCGGCGCGCGGGATGCGCGACTTTTGGTTCCGTGACGTCATGGAGCTCGTCGCCTGCGGGATCGGCGTCGCGGCCTCCGTGGTCAGCTTGCGCATCGGTCTGGGACCGGCGCTGTTTGTCTTCGGCAGCTGGGTCGCGTGGACCAGCAACACCTGGTGGATGAGCGGGCTGCGCTTCTGCCTGGTGCTCTTTCCGCTCTTCGTCTATCTCGGCAGCCGGCCGTGGCCCAAAGCAGTGCACCACGTGTTGTGGGCGATTTCGCTGTGCGTGTTGATGACGTTCGCGCTTTCGTTCACGAGCGGGAGCTGGACGTTCTGAGCCGGCTGGCCGTCGCGCTCCTCTTCGCCACCTCGTGCCAGACGCGCAGCGCGCCGGCGCCGGTCACCGACGAGGAGCTGGCGGGCTATGCGCACACACGACAGGCCGACGCTGTGGTCGAGGCGCTGGCGCTGGCGCCCGGCCAGATCGTCGCCGATATCGGCTGCGGCCAGGGTGCATTTACACTGCTCCTGGCACGCGCGGTCGGACCTACCGGTCATGTCGTCGCCACCGACGTCGATCCCGGCGCGCTCGGCGCACTACAGAAACGAGCGGGCGCAAAGGGTCCGCACGCGGCATCGCAGGCGCGAATCGAAACGCGGCACGTCCGGCCCGATGCCCCGGGGCTCGAGCCCGGCCGTTACGACCTGCTCTTTTTGTCCGACGTCGATCAATACCTGCCCGATCGCGCGCGCTACTTCCAGACGTTGCGCCCGGCGCTGACGCCGACCGGCCGGCTGGTTGTGACCAACCGCATGATTTACCGTGACGCGGTGATCGCCGCCGCCCGGGGTGCGCGCTTTTCGCTCGTCGGCGACCGGTCCGCTGCGCTACAACACTTCGTGCTCGAATTCCGTGCGGAGGCTTTTTAACCATGGGGACGCGCGCCTCTTTTCCGTCGCTGCTCGCGCTCGGCTGTCTGTTCGCCGCCGGCTGTCCGTCGACGCCTCCGGGCGATGGACACACGCTGTGGCTGGCGCCCAATGGCTCGGAGCTGCGCCTCAAGCTGCAGTCGCAAGAGCCAGACCCCTATTGAGCACCTTCAGCGGGGGCCGGGAGCCCCCTCGAAGCTCCGTACATGTTGACCGGTCCGATCGCGGCTGGCCTGTGGAAATTCGTCGGCGGCGGCGCGATCCTGCAGTCGTGTGATGTGCAGTTCAACTTCGTCTGGCGGCGCTCGGGCGTCGCCGATCAGTCGATCGTGAGCTTTGCGCAGCACTTCGATCCGCCGCCCTCGCCACATCCGTTTGCGCCGGTGCCCTACTCGTTTACAGGGGCCGGCGCGCCGGTGCCCAGCCAGGCCGGCGATCAGCTGGTGTTGCAGCTGACGGTCACCAATAGTCCCCCGCTGCAGGCCGCCTTCATCTTCGACGGGGACGGACCGCGCAGCGGAGCACCGCTGCCGTACCTCATGCTGCCGTGACCTCCGACGACCCGGAGCGGCTGCGCTGGAGGCAGCTATCCAGCGCGATCGCGGGCCAGCCGCTACCCCTGGCGGTGGTCGACCTCGACGCGGTCGATCGCAACATCGATCGGCTGGTCGCACCGATTGCAAAGGCCGGCAAGCTCCTGCGCGTGGCCACCAAATCGCTGCGCTGCCCGGCGCTGGTCGATTACATCATCGCGCGCCTCGGCAAAAACGCCGGCGGCCTGTTGACCTACACGGCCAGCGAGACGCAGTTTTGGGCAGCGCGCGGGGCCACCGATCTTCTGCTCGGGTACCCGACGCTACAGCCGAGCGATCTGGCGCTGCTCGGCGCTGCGGCGAGCGCCAAAGTCGTGGTCGACGCCGTCGAGCATCTGGTCGCGCTCTCGGCCCTTGGTGAGCGCCTGGGCCGCACCATCGGCGTGGTGCTCGATCTCGACATGAGCTATCGCCCGCTCGGCGACGGCGGCCCACACCTGGGGGTGCGGCGCAGTCCGCTGCACGGGGTCGCAGACGTCGTCGCTTTGGCCCGGCGCGCGCGCGATCTGGCCGGCATCGAAGTGGTCGGCCTCCTGGGCTACGAAGCGCAAATCGCCGGCTTGGCCGACGGGCGCGGCCCGGCGCGCTGGGGGCGGCGCCTGTTCAAACGCTGGTCGCTCCCGGACGTGGTCGGGCGCCGCGACGACGTCGTGGCGGCCGTGCGCGCGCTCGGCCTTCGGGTGCCGCTAGTCAACGGCGGCGGCTCGGGCAGCGTGCACGCGTCGTCTCTCGATCCGTCGTTGACCGAGGTGAGCGCAGGCTCGGGCTTCTTGGACAGCCACCTGTTCGATCACTACGACGGCCTGCCGCTCGAGCCGGCAATCTATTTTGCGCTCCAGACGACGCGCCGGCCGGCGCCAGGAACGGTGACCTGCCTGGGCGGTGGCTTCATCGCCTCGGGTGGAGCCGGCGCCGATCGCCTGCCAGTTCCAGCATTGCCGCCGGGCGGGCGCCTCTTGCCGCTCGAAGGCGCGGGCGAGGTCCAGACCCCGGTCCAGTTCGATCCGCGCCGGTTTGCCGTCGACGATGAGCTCGCGCTCGGCACGCCGCTGTTTTTTCGCCACGCCAAGGCTGGCGAGCTGGCCGAACATTTCGATCACTATCTGCTGCTGCGCGGCACCTCCATCGTCGAGCGCGCCCCCACCTATCGCGGCCTCGGACACTGCTTCCTCGGTTGAGATCCGGTAGTGTTCCCGGCCGTGCTGCCCTTTGTCGATCATCGCGCCGATCCCCATGCCTGGGCCTTAGCGCTCGGCGTCTCGGACGAAGCCATCGCCGTCTACCTCGGCCACGAGGTCATCGACCTCCATATCGACTCGTTCATCTGGACGCGCCTCATCGGCTACGACCTGTGCGCGCGCCATGGCACGGGGCTGTTCGGTGCGCGCTTTTACAGCCAGGCGGATCTGCCGCGCATTCGCGAGGCGCAGATCAGCGGCGGCATGTGGTCGGTGACGACCAATCCGCTGGTCCCGTCGGCCAAGTGGCGCGCCGCGCTGTTTCGCCGCAATGTCGCCCGACTCGAGGCCGAGCTCGCTCGCGCCCCCGACGACGT
>JBBQIO010000250.1:0-5887 GCA_038325015.1 Polyangia bacterium | reverse complement strand
CGCAAATCGTGCCGTCGGTGGTGCAGGCGCGGATCGTTCCCGACCCGGAATACGGCGCTGCGCCTCCGGCATATGGAGAGCAGGTCCCCTTGGTCGATCCGCCCTGACCGTTGCACTGCGAGCACGTCGCGCCGACCGTTCCATTGCACGCCGTGGTGCAGCACACGCCGTCGACGCAGAATCCGGAGTTGCACTCCCCGCTGCCGCCACAGTTGTGGCCGAGCTGCTTGGTGGCGTGACACTGTCCGTCGCCGCCGCTGGCCACCGTCCAGCAGTTGCTCGACCCAGGCGTGGTGCACGCCGCGTCGTTCAAGCACTGGCATCCCCCGGCCGAGCACGCCTCGTTGCTGGTGCAGGCGCGGCCGCTGGCGCCGCAGACGCAGCCGGTAGTGGTGTCGCAGGAGTTGGTCGACGCGCTGCAGCCGCCGCCGCACGTTTTGCAGTTGGTCAGCGTGTTGAGCGCGGTGCACGCGCTATTGGTGGAGCAGCAGGTCGACGACGCTGTTTGCGGACAGTCTGCGGCGCCGTCGCTGTTCGGATTGGAGTCGTTGGCAAGGCTGCTGGAAAGCACCCAATTGGCGTTGCAGGCATTGTTACGCCCGTCGCATAGCTCTTTGGCCCCCGGATAGACCGTGCCCTGCGTATCGTCGCAGTCGTTGCACCCCTTGAGGCCCGAGCGCAATCCAGTCGCCGGGCACATGGTGCACGCCAGATATCCGTCGTTGTCGTGGTCGACTTCGTCGTTGCCGGTCACCGGCAGCTGATAGCCCGGTCCGGGCTGACCCAGGCCGGGAACGACACCGTCGCAATTGTCGTCGAGGCCGTTGCAGATTTCAGCCGTCGGGCACACTGCGTCCGCCGAGCACACGTACCAAGCCTTGGCCGTCCCCGCGCCGTAGAAGCAATTGGTCTTGCTCATATCGCAGCCGGTGATCGTGCCCGGGCGGCACTGACCGATGGCGCTGCCGCAGACCTGGCCGAGTCCCACAAGATTCTTGCCGTCGGGCGCGTCGACGCGTCCGTCGCAATCGTCGTCGACCGGGCTCTGTGCATTACAGCTCTGCGGCTGCGGCTGGCCGGCGCCGAAACAGCCCGGCGGCTTGGTCGCTCCCGGGGTCTGCTCGCCCGGGCAGAAGGTACGCGGCGTCCCCGTCGTCGCCGACGGCTTGACCGCGGCGCAGATGCAGCTTCCTTTTTGCGTCCCGCACACGCCGTTGTCGTAGTCGGTGCACGCGGTGAGCGCGCCGGCGGTGACCAGCGGCAGTCCGGCTACGTCGGGATTGCCCTCGTCGACGAGGCCGTTGCAGTTGTTGTCCTTGCCGTCGCACACCTCGGGCGCCCACGGGTGCGTGTTCGGGTCGCCGTCATCGCAGTCGAC
The DNA here is from genome assembly GCA_038325015.1 of Polyangia bacterium. Taxonomy (GTDB): domain Bacteria; phylum Myxococcota_A; class Polyangia; order Palsa-1104; family Palsa-1104; genus JBBQIO01. Next base: position 4,509 of record JBBQIO010000250.1, on the reverse strand, counting down.
GCTCGAATCCCAGCCGTCGTGATCGGCGTCGTTGACGCCGCATGGGCTGCGCTGCGAAACGCAATCCTCGGCGGCGCCGCTGCCGCAGCTGACCGGTGCACCCGGGAAAATCGTCGCATCGTTGTCGTTGCAATCGAACTGCCCTTCGACCGCGGCGCAGGGTTGACCGGTCGCCTTGTCGGTCTTGGCCGCGTCGGGGAAGCCGTCGCCGTCGGCGTCGCAGCTCGGCTCCGGGCAGCCGGCATAGGCGGTCCCATTGCAGTCGGAGTCACCCACCAGCCAACCGAACGAAGAGATCTTGGCCGTCGGAGACGGTCCCGGCGAAGCGCTCAGCCCATAGATCCGGCTGCAGTTTCCGCGCTGCGAATTGAGCACGCGACCGAGTCCCGATCCCGATTCGGTGCCGTCGCCGCGCGCGTTGCTCGGGCTCGACGTCTGACCGGGAAACACGCCGGCGTCGTAGTCGTTGCAGTCGAACATGCCCGGGTGCTTGTCCTTGATGTCGGGGCACTTGTTGGTTGCGTCGTTGCGCTCGTAGCCGTCGCCGTCGATGTCGCACGGCAAGCAGCCGCCGCCTATGACCTGGTCGCAGTTGAGGTCTTTGGTCGCGCCGCAGCCCTCGACGGCGCCCGGATGCACCGTCGGATCATGGTCGTCGCAGTCGTTGCCCAGGGGCGGCGCCGGATAGCCGTCGCAATCCTCGTCGATGACACAGGCCGTGTCGTTTTTGGCGTCGTTCGCGCCCTGACCGCGACAGCTCTCGTCGATGCCGTCGCCGCAGCGCTTGGCCGGGCACAGCATCATGTCGCACGTGCACTTGCCGGCGTAGCAGGTCGTCGACGGACACAAGAAGTTGGTACCCTGATCGGCGGTCCCGGTCTTACCCAGGTTGTAGCCGCAGCAGTTGGGCGGATCCGGGAACGGATCCTGGAGCGTCGCATGGTGCCGCTTCGGATCGTTGTCGTCACAGTCGGTGGTCGCCGGATCGTGGTCTTTGTCTTTGTCCACGCATGGCTCCGGCGACACGCAATTTTCGGCGAACTGGGACATCCCGCAGATGTCAGAGGCGAACGGATTGACCTCGTCGGCGGTCACGCCCGGCGGCGGCGAGACATTCAGATCCACGCCCGACGGTTGATTGGTCGCTGAGGCCTGCGCTCCGGCGACCGCGTCCCAACAGTCGAGCAGCTCGGGATGGTTGCCATACAGCGGCTCGGCCGCCGGGCTGTTTTTGAGGAACGTCAGTGCGTTCGGCCACAGATCTCGATCGGCGTCGTCGCCCTCCTTGACCGTGATCAGCTTGGCCGACACGCTCGTCGCGCCACCGACCGACACGTGGCCGGCCCAAAAGAATTGCGTCGCGCCGGGCCCTGGCTTGTCCGCAACGACCGTGCCTTTGACGCCGACGATCAGCAGCGTGAACTTGCCAGCGCTCGATAGCTTGAGGGCAATTTTGAGCTTCTGCGTGGTCAGATCGAGGGTCTTGCCGCCGGTCGAAACCGGGTTGAAGCCGCTGTGAAAAATGACCCGCTCAGCGACGTCATCGCGCACATAAAGATCGTACTGATCGACGGGCGCGTCGGCGGTCACGGTCAGGAGAATCGCGTTGGTCGAACTGCAGCCGGTGGAGACCACCGCTCCGACCATCGCGGCGCCAACCACGCCACGAATTAGACCGGCGCGAAAGAAAGAGGAGGCAACCCCAGTTAGTCTAAACAAGGTCCGAAGGTCCATGTGCCACGACCCAAATATGGGCCCCTACCGCCACTATACCCTGACCTTGACGCTGTCGGGAAGGCTCCCTATAGTCCCGCCCCAACCATCACAACAGCCGCCACGGCACAGGTCTCCCACTAGATGCGCAGCAGCGTAACGGACGGTCGGCGATTGCACCGGACTCCTCGATTCCTACTCGCGATTGCGGCTGCGGCCGCGGCGGCGGGGGCCTCTTTGCCGGCGTACGCCCAGTTCGGCGGCGGCGGCGGGCGGGGCATGGGCGGCGGCGGGCAGCAGCCGTCGTCCGGTCAACCGACGGGCGAGGAGAAGCCCGAAGGTCCGGCCGAGCAGGCTCCCGAAGAGAAGGTCGAAGGGCAGGCCTTACAGCCCTTGCCCGCGTGGCCCCAGGAGCAGGAAAAGAAGCTGCAGTTCTTCCAGCTCAACGGCTACATCCGCTTTCGCTCGTATCTGTTTCACAACTACAACCTCGGCGTGAACCCGATTTCGGGCGGTCCAGCGGCACCGTTCCACGTCCCCTATTCGGAGCTCGGCTCGACGGGCACGGCGGGTAGCGCCAGCAACCAGCAGTCCAACTGCGCCACCCGCGACAACGCGAATTGCCGCACCACCAACCTGACGTCGGCGGACATGCGCCTGCGCCTCGAACCGACCTTGAACGTCACCGAGCAGGTGCGGGTCAAGGCGCAGATCGACGTGCTGGACAACCTGGTGCTCGGCTCGACACCCGAGGGCTACTACCTCAACGGCACCGCCGCGCACGGCAATGTGCCGACCGCGGTGTACAGCAACACGCAAGTCACTCCGACCTCGGGCAGCAACAGTGTGCTGTCGTCGATCAACGCCAAGCGTGCGTGGGCCGAGGTGCAGACGCCGTTTGGCGAGCTCAAGTTCGGCCGCATGCCGACCCACTGGGGCACCGGTATGGTGATCAACAACGGCGACTGTCTGGATTGCAACTTCGGGCAGACCTCGGATCGCGTGATGTTCTCGACCAAGTTGTGGGGCCACTTCATCGCCTTCATGTGGGACTGGGTCGCGACCGGTCCGACGACGCAGATTATCGGCCCGTCGCAGCAGCAGGGCGTGTTCTTCAACGCCGACACGCTCGACGACGTCTCGCAGTGGATCCTGACGCTCGGTCGCCTCGACAATCCCGAGGAGATCAAAGAGCGCGTCGACCAGGGCAAGATCGTCTTCAACTACGGCCTCTACGCAGCCTATCGCCAGCAGGACTGGACTCAGTCGACCAACCCGCCGACGCCGACCGGCAACACGCCGCAGAACCTCCAGACCACGCTGACGCCGCGTCACGCCAAGACCGGCCTGGTCGACGTCTACCTGCGACTCGACTGGAAGAAGCTGCACCTCGAAGCCGAGGGCGTGATTCACGCCGGCACCATCGGCAACCTGACCGACGTGTACTCGACGGTGCACGGCTCGACGTCGCTCCTGTCGGGCGCGTTCGTCCTCAAGGCCAACTACAAGCTCTTGCACGATCAGCTCAAGCTCAACCTTGAGATCGGCTATGCCTCGGGCGACGACTCCGAAGATCCGAACGCGGTCATCAATTATCAGAACGCGACGCTGGCACCGATCGCCAATCGCATCGGCCGTTTCACCTTCGACCCGGACTACATCGTCGACATGATCCTGTTCCGCTACATCTTGGGGACGGTCTCGAACGCGACCTACTTCAAGCCCGGCGCCTCGTACGACATCATCGACAACTTCGGCGCGCGCGTCGACCTCATCTACTCCTTGGCCAACAACCAGGTCGCCTACCCGGGCAACGCGCGCAGCCTCGGGCTCGAAATCGATGCCGCCCTGACCTACAAGAACGAAGAAGAGGGCTTCTACGCCAGCCTGGCGTACGGCGTCCTGTTTCCGTTCGGCGCGCTCGACCTGCCGGGCTCGATCTATCCGTGCTGCGGCCATGGCTCGACGGCCGCGCAGACGCTGCAGGCTCGCCTCGCCGTGAAATTCTAAACGGCCTGCGCAACTTGTCGGCGCAATGCGCCGATACTCCGTGGTCGTGAAAAGCAAATCGCAGTTCGTCTGTCAGCAGTGCGGCTGGACCACTGGTAAGTGGCTCGGTCGCTGCGCCGAGTGCGGCCAGTGGAACACGCTGGTCGAAGAGGTCCGCGCGCAAACCCAGCCGGCCGGCGCGCTCGGCGGCGGCAGCGCCAAGCCGACGCCCATCCACGAGGTCAAAGCGAGCGACGTCAAGCGCGTCATCACCGGCGTCAGCGAGTTCGACCGCGTGCTCGGCGGCGGGCTGGTCCCGGGTGCATTGGTGCTTCTGGGCGGCGATCCCGGTATCGGTAAATCGACGCTGCTCTTGCAGGCGCTCGACGGCATCGCGCGCTCGGGCAAGCGCGTGCTCTATGTTTCGGGCGAGGAGTCGGTCGAGCAGCTGGCGATGCGCGCCGAGCGCCTGGGCTGCAAAAGCCCGGGCCTGTTGGTGCTCGCCGAAACGCAAATGGAGCGCATCCTCGACCAAGCCGAACAGGCGCGCCCCGAAGTCCTGGCCATCGACTCGATTCAGACCGTGCACAGCGCCGGCCTCGAGCAGACGCCGGGCTCGGTTGGGCAGATTCGCGAGGCCACGGCGCGGTTCATGTCGTTGGCCAAGACCGAAGGGCTGCCGGTCATCCTGGTCGGGCATGTCACCAAAGATGGGGGGTTAGCGGGCCCCAAGACGCTCGAGCATCTGGTCGACTGCGTGCTCTATTTCGAGGGCGAGCGCAGCCAGCACTATCGAATGTTGCGCTC
>JBBQIO010000249.1:0-5894 GCA_038325015.1 Polyangia bacterium | reverse complement strand
GTGCATCTGCGTCGCCACCGACCTGGCCAAAGGGCGCATCTACAACGCAGTCACCTACCCCGCCATCCTCCTGGGCTTCATCGTGCACATCGCGCTCGGCGGCAGTGCCGGCTTATGGGGCGCGCTGGCCGGCTTCTTGGTCGGCTTCTTCCCGCCGTTCGTCCTGTTTCTGCTCGGGGGCATCGGCGGCGGCGACGTAAAATTTCTCGCCGCGGTCGGCGCCATCGGCGGCGCGGTGGCGGCCTCCGAGTCGCTGCTGCTCGGGTTTCTCTTCGGCGGCCTGTTCGCACTCGGCAAGCTGGCCTGGCACGGTCGACTGTTTCGCAGCCTCGGGCGCTCCATCGCGGTGCTGACCAGCTGGGCGATTCCCGGCATTGGCGCACGTCCGCTCGTGGCCCCGGATGAGTCGGCGCTGACCATTCGTTTCGGCCTGTCGATCGGGCTCGGTACCCTGGCGGCGCTGTTCGATCTGCGTGCCGGCGTCCTGCGCGCGTGGATCTCGTGAAGCGCGCGATCCTCGTCGTTTTGAGCCTGGCGCTCGGGCCGGCCGTCGGCGCGATCCTGGCCGGACGCGCGTTCGTGCCGCAGCACTTGGGCACGCTCATGCTCGGCGGCCTGGTGCCGCTCTTGCTGCTCACGCTGGTGGCTCGCATCGGCGGCCGGATCGCGCGCTTGACCTTTTGCGCGCTGCGCCAGCCGCGGCCGCTCGGTCAGTCGGGCGCAGCGATGGCCGAGTTCGTGATCGTGATCATTCCGTTCTTGCTGATGCTGTTCGCGCTCATGCAGCTGTCGCTGGCGGCACTGGCGCGCGTGCTCGTGGCGTACGCGGCGTTTTGCGCGGCGCGTGCCGCGATCGTCTTCGTCCCGATGTCCGGCGGGCAGGTCTCGTCGGTAGCCACCATCCCCGGCGAGGCGAGCTCGAACGAGGCGACCAACGCGCTCGGCACCGGCAGCGACTCGCTCAACGACCTGGGCAGCTCGAAAAAAGCCGAGCTCATCCGCAACGCCGCGGCCTACGCGATGATCCCGGCGTCGCCGCCGATCGACACTTTTTTGGGTGACGCCGCCGCGACGTGGGCCAGCTATCTCGGGCAGCGCCTCGCCGCGGGTGCCGATCCGACCAACTATCTGAACCAGACCATCAGCGGCCTGCCGTCGCTGCCGCCGACCATCGTCAGCGATCTGACGTCGGTCATGAACGCCGCAAATCAGGGCGGCCTCGACACCGCAGCCCAGCGCGCCGCCGCGCAGCAGACGGTCGACAACTGGCTCGAGGGCGCGATCTCGGATCCGACGTTGCGCAGTCAGATTGCACAGTCGGTCTCCAACTACTACAACGGCACCGGCGGCAGCTCAGGCGCCAATTCGGCCAACGGCGCGCTCGGCACGCTGGTCAACAGCACCATCGGCAACACGCTGTCGGGCAACCTCGACCAGTACGTCAGCCAGATCGAAGGCGCCCCCGCCGGCAACTGGAAGGGCTATTCGGTCGACCGCGCACTCGACTCCGGGATGGGCAGCACGAGCGATGTCTCGGGCGCGCTCTTGCGCTCGTTGCGCAAGCTCATCTACGCGCGGTTGGCGACGGCGGTGACCTTGACCGACGAAGAGGGCAATTTGAAGACCCACTTCGGCTGGGGCGACCCGATTCGCGCCAACGTGACCTACCTCTTTTACTGCCAGATTCCGCTCGCCAACCTGGTCGCCGGAAAGCCGTTCTACAGCCTGGGCAACACGACCTTGGCCAACATCGGCACCGGTCCAATGGGCAGCTTCGCGCAGATCGGCCTGCCCGGCTTTTACATGGCGCTGACGGCGAATCACACGCTGGTCAACCAGGGCACGCCATGAACGCAGTGCGCGTTCGAATCTTGCGTTTACTGCGGCGCCTCGATGGCGACGAGCAGGGCAACGTTCTAGTGCTGTACATTATGGCTGCACTCCTGTTGGTCGGCATGCTGTGGGCGATCATCGGAACCGGCCAAAGAGTGGTGCAAAAAGAGGTGATTCAGACCTCCGCCGATGCGGCTGCGTTCTCGGCCGCGGTGATCAAGGCCAAGGGAATGAACATCATCGCGTTTTGCAATCTGGCGATGGCGCTTCTGCTGGCCGTGATCATGCTGCTCCGCCTCCTCGACGGCGCGCTCGCCACCACGCTCTTCTTCGTCACGACGGCCTGTATCGTGGGCAGCGCGGCCTACGGCACGGGATCGGCGATCTGCGCCCTGGCGCCGCCGATCTCGTCGGCGCGCAGCGACTATCACACCCTCGACCAAGAGATCGAGCCGCGCATCCTCGACGTGATGAATGGCCTGGCCGATCTCGAGCGGGCCGTGCAGGAGAGCTTTCCCGCGTTGGCGCTGATCGAGGCCTATCAAGTCGGCACGCACAGCGAGTACCAGAAAAATTTCGGCAAGGGGCAGCTGGTCACCGTCACTTGGCCGCTGCCGGTCGGCGATGATCTGAAGCTGCCGGCGCAAGATGGCACGTGGGATGAGCTGTGTGACCACGGCGCACGCGCCGTCGGCAACCTGCTGGCCTACCCGATGGACAAGATCGGCCTTTCGGGCGGGGTAGGGGACGCCTTCAGCGGCGGTGTCTACGACCTCATCCAGCCGCTCAAGAACGTGCTTTGTCCAGCGGACAATTCGGCCCCTGGGCCGTCGACGGCAGCGGTTCGAACCGGGGGCAGCGGCAACAGCTGCAGCGAGTGCGCCTCGCCCCATCCACCGCCGCCGGCGTCGAACATTCAGATGGTGAGCTCGACCTTCAGCGGAATGGGCGGAAGCTGCACCATGGCCGGACCGTTTCCCGCGAGCTCGTGCTCGTCGGGGAATTTGAGCTGCAGCGACGGCACGAAGCTGACGACCATCAACAGCGTGAGCTGCTCCTACAGCTACGATACGACCACCAACCTCGGCGGGCAGACCTCGAGCAAGCCCAAGCCGCTCGACATCCTCAGCAACTGGCAGGACCACTCGCAGGTGCGCGCGTTCACACTTTTGACCGATACCAACATGGGTGCGCGCCGCGCCTGGGCCGGCCTGGCGACCAAGAACCCGGGCAGCGCGGCGGCGCTCAATCAGCTGCTCGGCATGTCGCAGGCCGAATTTTTTGCGTTCAATGGCCATCCCGATCTGTGGCACATGGACTGGCGGGCGCGGCTGGTGCGCTTCACGTTCGGCGATACCTCCCAGACCGACACCAGCTCGGCCAACGGCGTGCCGGCCAATGCGGCTGGACAGATCTCCGGCGCGCTCGCGAGCTTTCTTTCCAACGACGCCACCGCGGCGCTGGCCAATGAATTCCTGCTGCATTGATGGCCCAATGAAGCGCCCCACACCCAGGCTCCGGACCAATCGCCAGCGCGGCGCCGCCATGGCCGAGGTCGTTATTCTCTTGCCGGTCATGCTCCTGATGTGGGCGGGCATCGACTTTTTCCGCTCCGGATATGTGCGTCGCCTCCAGGCCATGCAGATGGCAGAGACCGCCGGCTGGAAGAGCGCCATGTCCAATGACGGCAGCTGCTTTGCGCACCGCGAGAGCTGGTCCGGCTTCTCAGGCAGCACCGCACCCACCAGCGGCACCGGTTCGGCCGCATCGTCGTTCATGGGCAACACCCACTCGTCGATGTTTCTCTACGGCCACGCCCAGACCCAGGCGCAGGTGGCCACCAAAGCGGCGCGCTTCGACAACAACTCGGTGGCCAACATGACCGCCGGCTTTTACGTCACCTGCGACGAGGTCGTGCCCGCTGCGCCGGCCCGCGACGACGACGTGTTCACGCCGATGGCGGCGTACATCGGCAGCTTGTTCAATACCAGCGGCAGCACGCCGAGCCCATGAAGCTACGCCGCTATTTTTGGCCGGTCGTGCGTGTCGCCTGTTTTTTTACGGCCGTCGCGCTGGTCCTCTTTTATGTCGACTACCGAATCGCGCGCGCGTCTGTGATGGATCGTTTACTCGGTTTCGGCGAGCGGATGGCGCCCTATCTCGACGACGCCCGCAGCGTCGAAGCACCGCGCCAGATGCGCATCAATGGCGTACGACTGAATTTTGCCGCCGGGACGACCGAGCATCCCCCCGAGATGCTCGGCAGTTGGTATCGCGGCCGCTATCAAGCCGACGGCGACGCGCTGGCCACCATCACCAAAGAGCTGGTCGGCAAGCACCTGTGGCCCGGGACGAGCGGCTCGATCAACGAGGCGCACTTCGGCGACCGGCAGCGCGGCGGTTTGGTGGCGCTCGACTACGGCCATCCTGCGACCACGCGCGAGCTCGCCGAGCGGCTGATTCACTTCGTCAAGAGCGGACAGGTCAGCGAGCTCGGCCGACTGCACTACGTCTATTACGAGCAAACCGCGTCGGGCGGCACGCGCTATTTGACGGTCTGGAGCGACGCCGACTTCGATCTCAACCGCCTGATCGGGCAGCGCGGCGGCGACGCCGAAGGGGTCGACCTCGACGGGGTGCCGCGCTATCCGGGCACCACGCGCCTCCTGTCGGCGGGCGAGCGCGGGCGCGCCGAGCAGCTCGTGGTCTATCAAGGCGCGGGCTCGCCCGAGACGGCGGCCATGTTCTATCGCGCGCGCATGGTCACCCTCGGCTGGAAAAGCGACGAGCGGCTCGCCGAAGCCGCCGACAGCGCGCGTGCCGGCCGCACGGCGCTGCTCTTTTCCAACGCCGCCGGCCACGAAGTGCTGATTGATCTTTCGCCGAGCCGTGCCGGCCTCTCGGTTACCGCCATCCAAGTCCGTTAGCGCCGCGCGGTTGATTTTCTCGGCGCGGTCCGTAAGAGTGCCGCATGCAATCCGCCCAGTCTGTCGTGTCTCGACCTGCCCCCACAGAATCCGCGCCGTCGCCCGCGCGCTTGACCGTCGCCGACAAGATCGCGCTTTTCTTCCTCGGCTTTTTCTTGCTCGTCGCGTTCACCGCCGAGCTCTATTGGCTCCTGTTCCACGCTTCACTCCCGGCGCGCGCGCCGCACAGCTTCTTGGCCAATCTGTTCCGCATCTACGGCGACGCCGACCGGGCCTACTACGATGCCGTGACCTCGTTCTCACTGTGCCTCGAAGGGATCAACGTCTTTTTCACGCAGATCCTCAACGTGTGGCTGATTGTCGCGATCCTCAAGCGCCGCCCCGAGCGCTACGCGCTGCAGCTCACCATCAGCAGCTATTTGAGCTACTCGGTCGTGCTCTATTTTCTGCACATGCAGGTCGCGGGCTTTGCCGAGATGAACGGCGTCAGCCTGCGCACGCTCCTCTTGTTTTACGGCATCAACATGCCTTGGCTCGCCGGCCACCTGTACATGATGTGGGACGCCGCCGCCGCCATCACGCGGCGATTCGCCCGGGAGTCGTGACGCGCCGACTGCTCCGTCTTTGGGCCGCGCTGATTTTGGTTGCCCTCGTCGCTGCGCCGCGCGTCGCCCTAGCCGACGAGTCGATCGAGCACGAAGCCGACTTTCGCCACGTCAGCGACTGGGCCTGGTTCATCTTCGGCGCGGCGTCCGGATTCGTGGCCCACGAGTTGGGCCACGTGATGACCGATGTGGCCTACCAAAAGCACATCTCGTTCGTCGAGGTGAAGCTCGGGCCGTTCCCGTTTTTTGCCATCCAGCCGTGCTGCAATCTGTCGCGGCAGCAAGAGTACGTCATCGCGTCGGCCGGCTTCTGGGTGCAGGACATCAACTCGGAGCTGATCTTCCACCTGGCGCCGCACCTACGCTCGCACCGTCGCGCCTGGTTAAAGGGCGTGCTGGCGCTCGACGTGCTGCTCTCGGCCGGCTACGCCATCACCGGGTTGGCCGGCATTGGGCCGCCGCAGAGCGATATCAATACGATGGCGCGCGGCCTGAATGTCCCGCCGTGGCAAGTCGGGATCGTGTTGTT
>JBBQIO010000248.1:0-5905 GCA_038325015.1 Polyangia bacterium | reverse complement strand
CCTGCCGTCGAGCATGGTGCCGCTGCCGCAGACGATTGCCGAGCATCGCCTGTACGAATCGACGATTGGCGCGGCATTGATCGGCGCCGCGCTGTATCGCTGGCTGCGCCTTCACCTGCGCTGGTCGACATCGCTCGCTGGCGTCGTCGTCGCTGGGCTGGCGATGGCCACGGTCGTTCGCGAAAGAGTGTGGTCGAGCGCCGTGACGTTGTGGCTGGACGCCTGCCAAAAATCACCGGGTGTCTCGCTCGTCCACGGTGAGCTGGCCGATGCGCTGCGCGAGGCCGGCTCGTGCGCTGCAGCGCTGCCCGAATACGAGCGCGCCTTGGCCCTTGCTCCATGGCGGCTCAATCTGCGGAAGAATTACGCCATCTGCCTAGCCTCCGTCGGCCGCTTCGACGAAGCGGAGTCTCAACTCGGCGCCGTTCTGACGCGGGCACCGCGCGATGCGACGGTCTATTTCAACTTGGCAATGGTCGCCGCCGTACGGGGTGACCTGCAGGATGCCCACGCTTGGTTGCTGCGCGCCAACAAGCTGGACGGCCGCGATGATGCTCCATGCCGCGAGCTGCAGCGGCTTTTTGCGGGCCAACGACTGCCGGAGAGCTGCTTAACTGCGACGACGACGGCGCAGCAAAAGTAGACCCGCGGCGGCGCACAGCAGAATCAGGGCCGCCAACGTCGGATCGGGCCCGCCCATATTGCAGGCGCTGCCGAGATCCTTGCCACCTGGCTGCGTCGTGCTGCTCATGTCGAGGGGAACGACGGGAACGACCGGAACGCCACGCGAGCCCATATCCGACGAGGAGCACACGCAGCTTCCAGCCGCGCACTCCCCGGAGCCGCCGACGCACAAGGTGCTCACGTCGCACGCCGTTCCGTCGAGGCGCGCTTCTGAGCCGCCACACGCTCCAGCGCTGCACGTCGGATTGGTCCAGCAGCCATCGCAGTTGTTGCCGCACGTGCCGCACGTGGCCGGGTGGCTCAGATCGGCTTCACATCCGTTGGTGTCGTCGTTGTCGCAATCTTGAAAGCCGGTCGCACAGGCGAGGATGCAACCGTCGGCCAAGCTTGAGCAGGTACCGTTGATCGGATTGCAGTTGCAGACGGTGAGGTCCGCAGGCGACGGATAAAAATGGCTCTGCGCTCCTGCGACTGGATGTCTGGATGGCTGTCCGGCAGGCCCGGATGCCTCGGGAGTCAATGAAGCTAGACCTAACGTCAGCGCGAACACGAGCTGCAGCATCGCTCTACGCTACTTGACCCATTCTACGGCGTCAACCTGTTGGCGATCCGCCTTGCGCACACTCGGCGCAGCGTTTATCATCGGGCCCGCGGTTCCAAGCCATGGAACCCGGTCTTGATGGCGACATAAGGAGGTCTGGTGCGCGCAACGGTTGCGATATTGTTGTTGGCTCTTGCGACACCCGCTCTCGCTCAATCCACCCTCACGCGGGAGCAGCGTGCGCAGGCGCTCGAGCACGTTAACGCCGGCTCCCGAAAGTTCGATGTCGCCAAATTCGACGAGGCTGCTAAAGAGTTTGTGCAGGCTTACGAGATCTCGGGTAGCGCCGAGATTCTCTACAACATCGGCCAAGCGTATCGACAGGGGGAGCAGCACGAAAAGGCGCTCTACTTCTACAGGGCCTGTTATCGCCACAAAGAGTGCTTCGCAGATCGCCGCGCCGAGGTCGAGCGTAAAATTGCGGAGCTGACGACGGTGGTGGCGCAGGCGAAGAACGCGACCGTTTCCCCGCCCAACGGTACTGTCGCGCTGAACGAGTCGACGGACCCAAAGATCAAGCCGACCGAGCGCAAGGTTGGCAACTCGGTAGAGCAGACGCCTACGCCGCCAGCAACAACACCATCGGAAACACCGAACACCGTCCAGCCGTCGTCGACCCCGAGCACGGAGCCGCAAGCCGCCTCACATGGTCCGGACCGAGTGCTGATGAAGCGCTTGGGGATCGGGCTGGCTGGCGTCGCTGCCGTCGGGTTCGGGTTGGGGATCGGGATGTCGGTCGCGGCGATGAAAGACTCGCAGAATGTGTCCGACGCCTCGAGCCATCACATCGCATTTGGCCCCAATCTGCAGGCCAGCCAGAAGAACGGGCAGCTCTACGACTCAGTTTCTTACGTCGGCTATGCACTCGGTGGCGCGGCGCTGATCGGCTCGGCAGTCACGCTCTATTTTGGTCTGCGCCACCCAGCGGCAACGGCCCAGGCGCGCGTGACTCCAGTGCTTGGTCCCAATATCGCGGGCCTACAAATCGAGGGACGCTTCTAGATGAAGGCTCTGACGGTTGTCGTCGCGTTGGCGACGTTCGGTGCGTTGGCCGGGGGAATTGCGGGTTGCTATCACCCGAAAATCGAGAACGGTGCGATCTTCTGCGGCCCGCAAAATGCCTGCCCGACGGGATACGCCTGTGCGGTTGATGCGCGCTGCTACACCACGGATACCGTTGGCATGGTGTCACCTCCGCCGACGCCGATCCCATCGCCGTTCGGCACAGGAGAGTTGGGCGCGCTCGATCTGACGGGGATGACGGGCGTGCTCATGCTTTCGACCAACGACGGCGGAATTTCATTTTTCCCGACCGGCGGGGGCGACGTGCTGATGGTGCCCGCAGTGGCCGTTTTTGCCCATGCGCAATCGAGTGGGCCACCGGTGGCGATCTGGAATTTCACCGTGCTCAATATCCCCACGACCGTCACTGTGCAGGTCACCACTAACAGCCTCGCGATCCCGGTGTTCGCGGCGACGCAGAGCATCACCATCGCTGGCGTCGTCTCACTTGACGGTGTTGGTGGCTTGAACGGCGCGGCGTCGACGTCAGGACACAATCCCGACAGTGCTGCCGCCGGCGCGGGAGGCGGCGCTGCAGATGGCTCGGGCGGCGGTGGCGGCGGCGGTGCCTATGGCACCAACGGTGCTACCGGGAGCGGGAGCGGCGGCGTCGGGGGGCTGAGTTATGGCACCCCGACCGTCCTGCCGGTCTTGTTTGGCGCCGGCGGCGGTGGTGGTGGAGCTCTGGCTTCCGCGCCAAGCCCGTTGCCCGGCGTCGGTGGCCCCGGCGGAGGCGCCATTGGGCTGCTTTCGCCGACGGTCGAGATCGACGGCACCATTTCGGTCAACGGCATCGACGGGGCGACGGGCAATGGCGGCGGCGGCGGCGGTGCTGGCGGCAGCATTCTCATCAGTGCCGGCATCGTGACGATCGGAGCGGGAGCAACCTTGAGCGCCATGGGTGGCCACGGCGGAGTTGGTGCGGCCGGCGGTAGTGGTGGCGGCGACGGTGGCACCGGCCGCATCTACATCACGGCGACGACGCTCAACGCCGGTGGCAACGTCACTCCCGCCGCTGACATCGGCGCTGCCCCGCTGACCTCTTTTCCGCGCTGAGCAACCCTTCGTCGATAGCGGCACCGGTGACCGTCTCGGTCTGGTGGCAACGCCCACGAGAGCAGGAATTCCTGTGGTCGATTCTCGACGACGAGGAACGAGGCAAGGCGGCGCGCTTTCGGTTTCATGCCGACCGCGTCGCTTATGTCAGCGCGCATGCGCTGGTGCGCCAGCGACTGTCGGCGGTGTGCACCGAGATCGAGCCACGGCAATGGCGGTGGACCACGGGCCTTCACGGTCGGCCCGAGGTACGGAGCGCGGCGGGCTTGCCCACCATCCAATTCAACCTCTCGCGACGGCGCGATCTTGTTGCCGTTGCGATTCTCGACAACGATGTCGACTCCAACCTTGGCGTCGACATCGAGACGCGTCGACCGTGCGCGCCGCTCGAAGTGGCGTCGCACTACTTCAGCGCGGAAGAGCATTGTGCATTGAACGCGCTTCCGGAGCCGGAGCGGCACGCGCGCTTTTACGTCTACTGGACCCTAAAAGAAGCGTACATAAAAGCCCTGGGAGTCGGCCTGTCCCTGCCGCTCGATAGCTTCACGTTCGATCTGGGCGTCGGCGCGCCGCGCCTGCGCGACGACCGTGGGCGGTGGCGTTTCGCTTCGTTCGAACTGGGTGGCGATCACCAAGCGGCGTTGGCCGTGCGCACCAACGGCAGACCACTGAAGTGGCACGCAGCCGAAGTCTAGTCGGCGGCGCGCGTCAGCTCTCGCACCTTTTCAACCAGCTCGTCGGGGTGGGGCTGACTGGCATCGATCCGAGGCAAGCGCAATCGATCGTCCCGGGCCGTCACCGCGCGCTCTTCGACCGTGACTGCGCAGGTAAATCCTAATGCGCGGGCTAGCTCCACGGTCGCTGCGTCGTGAGCGCCATAGGCGTACGACAGCGCCGTCGGAGCGCTTCCCAGAAGACCCGCCAGCGTGGCTTGGCACTCGGCGAGCTCGGTGCGTTGCGCCTCCGCCGGGAGTGACACCAGCTGTAGATGGTCCACGCCGTGTGCCCCGATTGTATTGCCGCCGCCGGCAGCCAACGCACGGATCTCGAGGCTGGTCATGCAGCGGTGGCTGGCGCGCGGCGTGAGCTCGGCGTGGCTCCACGTCACGATCGTAGTGAGGAGCGCCGATCGGTCTTTCCGGTCGGCGTCGCGCAAAAGAGCGCTCAGCTCGTGGTGAGCCTGCCAGCGCTGCTCACGGGTCTGGGTGCTCAGTCGCCGACCTGCCAGCTCGATTTCTGGCGGCAGCGGATACTGGCCGTCGATGAAGAGCCACTCTAACGTGTCCCACCAACTCTCGTGCGGCTCGTCGAGCTGCGCAGTGTTGACGAAGAACGTCGCCGGCACCGAGAAGCTGCGCAAGATCTCCGCCGCCTGGCGTGCATCTACAGTCCCATCGTCGAGTGTCACCGCGAAGCCCTCCGTGGTCAGCTCCTCGAGCGGATAGGGTCGAAAATGTTGCAACAGGCGCCCGAGCTGCTCGGAGAAGAGGGCGGGGGAGATGGCGAGACGATGCACATCCGTCGCGACCTCGGCGACCCGGTGATACATGAGAATGACGCCGGCCATGCCAAGGGACAGTGTAATACTACCAGTCGCCGCTAATGCACATTCTCGGACTCTCTGCCTTTTATCACGACAGCGCTGCTTGCCTGGTACGCGATGGAGTCGTAATCGCCGCGGCGGAAGAGGAGCGCTTTTCGCGCCAGAAGCACGACGCCCGCTTCCCGCGAGAAGCCGTGGCCTTTTGTCTTGCAGAGGCCGGTATCTCGGCAGGCGATCTCGACTTCGTAGTCTTCTACGAAAAGCCGTTTTTGAAGATGGAGCGCCTGCTCGATACCTACAGCCGTACCGCGCCGCGCGGGTTGTGGCCCTATCTCAAAGCGCTGCCGGTATGGCTGCGCGAGAAGCTGTGGATGCGCGAGGCGATTGCCTCGCAGATGGGCTACGACGGCAAGGTGCTCTTCAGCGGACACCACGAGAGTCACGCCGCCAGCGCCTTTTATCCGTCGCCGTTCCCCGTAGCGGCGGTACTCACCGTTGACGGGGTCGGTGAGTGGGCGACGACCAGCTTTGGCGTCGGCCGAGGTCACGAGATCGAGATTCTGGGCGAGATTCACTATCCTGATTCGCTCGGCCTGCTCTACTCGGCGTTTACCTATTTCACTGGGTTTCGCGTCAACAGTGGTGAGTACAAGCTGATGGGACTAGCGCCGTACGGCGAGCCGCGCTTCGTCGATACCATCTTGCGCGAGCTCATCGAGCTTCACGACGACGGCAGCTACCGCCTCAATCTGGCCTACTTCGATTACGACTCGGGCCTCAAGATGACCAGTCGGCGGTTCGATCGCCTATTCGGCGGACCAGCGCGCGCACCCGAATCCCCGATTACGCAGCGCGAAATGGATCTGGCGCGCTCGATTCAAGTGGTGACCGAGGAGGCGATTCTGCGCATGGGCCGCCATCTTCACCGCCAGACCGGCATGAAGGACCTGTGTATGGCC
>JBBQIO010000247.1:0-5913 GCA_038325015.1 Polyangia bacterium | reverse complement strand
CTTGGCGGTGTGCCACCCGACGCACAATTCCTGGTCGACGAGCTACCCACCGAAGCGGGCCTCTTGGCGCAGCTCGCCGGCCTGCTGGGCCTCGGGGGCGACGACAAAGACGAACGCTGGAACGCACTGTTCAGCAGCGTGACGCCGCTCTTGCGGCAACTTCCTGCCTCGCTGCTGCTCGCCCCGTCGACCCTGCAAGCGCGTCTTTTGCCCGAGCTGTAGCGACGGCTAACCGAGCGCTAACCGTCGTGGTCGTGATTGCGCACCGCGGCGACGACCTGGACGTGCGCCAGGGCAGCGGCGGCGAGAAACAGATGGGCCAAGAGCGACATCGCAAAGTCGGTTGTCGTTCGCCAGCTCGGCGGCAATCGACCGCCAGCGTCGTATAAAAGCCAGATAAACGAGTTGCAGAAGAGCAGCGCCCACGGCCACACCAGGAGGCCACCACGCATCGCGATCGCCGTAGCCAAGACCGGCCCCATGAGCGCAATACCGACGATGTCCCCGAGATCCGACGTCAAGCTCGCGGCCCAGCCCAAGCCCAGCACAGAGACATTGCGCACGTCGCCGACCGCCGCCGGGCCAGCGATGCCGAGCGCCACCACGACCGAAATGATGGTCGCCAACCGTCGCCATTTCGGGACCAAGCCGGTGTCGTTCCAGACCCGGGTGAAGAGCGCCAGCGCGCAGACGTCCGCGACGTTCAGCGCAATCACGATGCCCAGTCGAATGAGTCGAATTGCCAGCGGTTGGCTGGCGCCGCTGCCGTGAAACGACACTCCGAAAAACAGCGCTTGTATGAATCCCAGCCCGCTGGCCACGGCCATTAAGATCCAGGCGCGGCCGACGCGCTCGCGGGCGCCGAAGCGATAGGCCGCCAGCACCGATGCCAGCGACGAGACACCGTAGGCAAAGATGGCCGCGCCATGCACAACAGCCGGATGATGATGGGTCAGCGCCACAGCCGCGAGGAGCGCACCGACGATCACAACAGGGGCCACCGCCAACCAGGCCAATCGGGTCATGGGAACTCCGCCAGCAGCTGGTGAACGATGATTTCGGCTTGCGCCTCGCCCAGCATCGAGCGGAGCAGCGGTCTGAGTGCGCGCACGACTTCGGGCGCCTGAGCCTCGGTCACCGCCTCGGGAACGGCACCGACCGCCTTCGTGGAGAAGGTCTTGAGCGCGAGGCGTGTGGTGTGCGGCCCGAGGAACTTGACGAGCCGGCGATACATTCGCTCGGACGGACGCTGCGACTCGTCTTTGGCGCCGGCAATACCCGGCAGACTGCTCTCGGCCACGCCCCATCGTAAGCCATATTGCCGCCGGCGACAACTGCTGCGCCGGCGGCCATCGGTTCCCAGAGGTGGGCAATGGAGCTACGCTTCGGCGCATGATTCGACTTTTTCTGTTCCTGGTCGTCGCCGCGGTCGGCGGGTACTTCTTGTACGGCTACCTCTATCCAGAGAAGCGCGCCTGCGCGCGGCTGCTCGGCGACTTGTGCCATCGCGGCGACGTCGCATCGGACCGCCAGCAGTGCGAAGAGCTGTTCAAGCGCGGCGGCCGTGACGCAGCACAGAGCTCGGCCGACTGCATCGCGCAAAGCGGCAGCTGCGGTGCGGCGGTGGGCTGCGTCGCTGGCGCGGCGGGCAAGGCAGGAGTTGGCTTTTTAGGCGATTTTCTAAAAAGCGCCGAAAAGACGTTTAATTCTAATAAATAGCTAAAACAGCCTTACTCGCCTTCTACTGCACCGGCGAGGGCACCGGCGAGGCTCTCCGGCCACGGACTCTTCACCTCGACCGCTGCCCCGGTGCGCGGGTGCGGGAAGCGAATCCAGCTAGCGTGCAGCGCCTGTCGATGGAGCGGCAACCGTTCCGCCACCGCCTCCCAGCCACGATCCTGATAGTCGGCGAAAATTCGCTCATCGGGATAGAGCTTGTCCCCCACGACGGGATGGCCCAGCCAATCGAGGTGCGCGCGAATCTGATGCTGCCGCCCGGTCTTGGGCCAGCACTCGACGAGCGTGTGTTCACCGCGGCGCTCGATCGCACGCCACGCTGTAACCGCCGGTAGCCCGGCGACGACTACGGCCATCTTGACGCGCACAATCCCGCCGTGCGGCCCGAGCGGCTGGTCGATGACCCCCTCGCCCTCGAGCGCGCCGTGCACCAGGGCCAGGTAGCGCTTCTCCACCAGCCGCCGTGCGAAGGCCCGCTTGAGCGCAATCGCCGCCGCGAGGTTGCGCGCGACCAGCATGACCCCCGAGGTCTCGAGATCGAGGCGATGGGTGATCTGCAGCGCCTCGCCGACGAACAGCTCGCGCAGCACCGCGGTCACCGTCGAGTGGTGAAACTTCGCCGTGGGGTGCATCGCGATCCCGGCCGGCTTGTCGAGCGCGTAGAGATCGTCGTCGGCATAGAGAATCGGCAGCGTGCGCGGCACCTCGGGCTCGGTCGGCGCCGGCCGGCGAAATACCACCTCCTGACCCGAGCGCACGGCCAGGCTGGGCTTGCCGTCGCGACCGTCAACCCAGCAGTCGCCGCGGATCACGCGCTGCACGCGCTCACGCGACAGGCGCGGAATGCGCTTTTGCAAGAAGCGGTCGAGACGCCAGCCGTGGCACTCCGGCTCGACCACGAAGCGATGCTCGATGACCAGGCCGCCGAGCAGCTGTCCGGCGCGCGGCGCCTCTCTACGTGGGGAAAGCGGCATTGCCACGCAGGCGTACCACGTTCGCTCGTCTCAGAAGTTACCCTGCAGCGGGCAGCTCCCCTGAGTTGGAGGCGAGCACTCATCGACCGACGTACAGCCGCCGAGATCGGCGCCGCTCGGACAGCCTTGCGGACAGCACAGGAGGCCCGCCTGACAGTCGCCCCGACTGGCCGAGCCGGGACCCGGGGTGCAGTGGGCGTACAGAAGCTTGGCAGACATATCCGGCCCCGCGTCGGCGACGGCCATGTCGTGAGCGCCGCCGTTCCCGCCGCCACACGCGACGGCAAAACTGAGCAAGGCACTGGCCAGCGCGAACCGTACGAGTGAGCCCATGGGCGAAATCATCCGTGGAAGCGCGGCTCGACGCGACAAAATTCTCGCGATCACCGACTGCATTCCTTGACGCTTTACCCGTTTCACCTGCACACTAGGGTCAAATGGCCCCACCTGACGCAGCCTCGGGTAACCGCAAGTTTCCCGATTACATCCCGCCCACCAAGGTGCACTACGACGGCGTGCGGCCGGCGACCGTCCACCTACGCCGCTGCCGCCTGGTCACCACCAGCGGCGGCCGCACCAAAGAAAACGTCTTCGAGAAATCGACCATCACCATGGGCGCGATGGAGGACAACGACCTGGTCGTCGGCGAAGAAACGGTCTCGCGTTACCACTGCAAGATCGTGCAGGAGGACAACGCCTACCTGCTGGTCGATCTCGGCTCGACCAACGGCACGTTCATCAATCGCGTGCGCATCCGCGAGGGCTACCTCAAGCCCGGCTGCACCATCGGCCTTGGCACCACCGAGCTGAAATTTCACTCGGTCGAAGAGCGCGTCGAGATCGTGCCGTCGCGCAAGGAGCGGCTTGGCGGGCTGGTCGGGCGGCACGTCAAGATGCGCGAGCTCTACGCCGTGCTCGAGAAGATCGCCCCGACCGCGACCACCGTAGTCATCGAGGGCGAGACCGGCACCGGCAAAGAGGTCGTCGCGCAGACGATTCACCAGCTGTCGCCGCGCGCGTCCGGCCCGATCATGGTGTTCGATTGCGGCGCGGTGCCCGACAACCTGATCGAAAGTGAGCTATTCGGCCACGAGAAGGGCTCGTTCACCGGCGCGGTCATGACGCGCCAGGGGCTGTTCGAGATGGCCCACGGGGGCACCCTATTTTTGGACGAGCTCGGCGAGCTGCCGCTCGACCTTCAACCCAAGCTCTTGCGCGCGCTCGAGCAGCGCGAAATTCGCCGGGTGGGCGGCAATCGTCCGATCAAGGTCGACGTGCGGATTGTCGCGGCGACCAACCGGAACCTCGAAGAGGAGGTCAAGCGCGGGCGCTTCCGCCAGGATCTGTTTTATCGGCTCAGCGTCGTGCGTGTGTTTTTGCCGCCGCTGCGCGACCGGCCCGAAGACATTCCGCACCTGGTCAAACACTTCTTGGCCGAGGGCGGCTACAACCGCCGTCACGAGGGCGGCCCCAAGGTCACCGGGGTCGCGCGCGGCGCGATGGATCTTCTGACCGCCTATCGTTGGCCGGGCAATGTTCGCGAGCTACTCAACACCATCGAGCGCGCGGTCTCGTTCGCCGAAAATGATCTCATTGAGGCCGGCGACCTGCCCGAAAGTGTGCGCGGCGAGCTGCCGCACCTGCGCAGCGGAAACGACGCGGCGTCCGGCCATGGACCGGGTGCGGTCGGGCCCGGGGGCGCGATGGCGCAATCGTCGGCCGACGCTGAGGGGACGTTCAAAGACGCCAAGGAGCGCTGGGTCTCGTCATTCGAGCGCGACTACATCGTGGCTTTGCTCAAGAAGAACAAGGGCAACATCTCGCACGCAGCGCGCGAAGCCGACATCGATCGGAAATATTTTCGCAAGCTGATGCGCAAGTACGAGATCGCCGGTGGCGCCGACGGCGCTGACGACGATTCGCTCGAAGACGTCTGAACGCTGTCAAGCGCCTGCGGATGAAGTCTGAGGTTTCTGCTGCGACGACTGCGCCCGCCAGCGTGCATGTGGCGCTGGTTGCCGTGCAGCTCCTGTTTGCGTCGCTGTCGGTGGCCGGCAAAGTCGCCCTGACTGGACTGTCGCCGTTCGGCGTAGTCGCGTTCAGGGCGCCGCTTGCTTTTATTATTTTATTTGGCTTATTTTTGTATCGTCGACGGGAGCAAGTTTCATCCTCTGATCTACTTTTTATAGCTGTATGTGCTTTTTTTGGTATTACTCTCAATCAGCTTCTCTTCATCGCCGGGCTGTCGCGTACGACCGCAACGTCGGCGGTCGTGATTGGAGCGTCGATCCCGGTCTTCACCGTCGCGGTCGCCGTGCTTTTACGCCGCGAGGCCGCCACTCCCGCCAAGCTCGTCGGGCTGGCGCTGGCGCTCCTGGGTGCGCTGGTGGTCGTCGGCGGGGATCATTTTGATCCGCAGGGCGGCGGTCACCTCACCGGGAACGTGCTGATCCTGTGCAACTCGTTCTGCTTCTCGGTCTACCTCGTGATCAGTCGACCGCTGTTCGCGCGCTACGGCTTGATCACGGTCATGACCTGGACCTTCTTGTTCGGCGCGATCGGCGTCTTGCCCTTCGGCGCCGGCGCGCTGTGGGCTGCGGCTCCGCACCTGGCGCCGCGCATCTGGATCGCGCTCGGCTACATCGTACTCGGACCGACCATCGGCACCTATGTGCTCAACGGCTTCGCGCTCGGACGTGCACCGTCGTCGCTGGTGGCGATCTACGTCTATCTGCAGCCGGTGGTCGGCGCGTTGATGGCCGCAGCGTACCTAGGCGAGCGACCGGGTCCGGGAACCCTCCTGGGCGCAGTCGGAATCGGCGTCGGCATCTGGTTGGTAAATCGCGCCGATCGAGAGGCTTGAGTCCTATAGATCCGGAACGATTAGCGCGCGGCGGAACCGCTAAAATCGATTGGCCTCGTCGATCAAGCGTGCCCCTTCCATGAGCAGGTGCGTCGTCGAGGACTGCACTTCGTCGGCCATGTCGACGTCGACCGCGGAAAAATCGAAGCTGCCGTCCGACCAAGTCAGCATGTGATAGACCGAGTGGGCGCCTCGCTTGGCGTCGGCCGGCACTTTGTCGCCCTCTAAGCGTGCGGCGATGACCTTGCCCTCGCGCGCGAAAATTCGCCCGGTCGCGCCGACGTGCTCGAGGCGCAGAATGCCGCTCTTGCGCTCCATTTCGAGCATGACCAAGAGGCT
>JBBQIO010000246.1:0-5941 GCA_038325015.1 Polyangia bacterium | reverse complement strand
ATATCAAGGCGAAGACGCGCGCTGCCCTCGCTGCCCCGGCTTCGACAGCATGAGATAGCCAGACCAAGCCGGATGCTTCTCCGATCCGGACCAAACGGCGTACCTTGGACTGCCGCACATCAGGAGATCGCCATGGTCATGCGCATTGCCACCTTCAAGACGAAGCCCGATGTCGACGCTGTCAAGTACGCCGAGTTCCAGCGTTGGATGGGAGGTCAGCCGGGCATGGTCGCGGGGTATCACGCGCACAATCCCGAGACCGGCGAATATCAGTCTATTTCGGTGTGGGTGAGTCGTGACGCGGTCATGGCGATGAAGGACCGCCCATTTCCCGGCGGCCCGCTCGGGATCAAGCCGGATTCGGTCGCGCTACTCGAAGTGTCGAGCACGTTCGGACCCAACGCACCCTGATCGCCTTTACGCGGCCGCGGTACGCGCCAAGAATTCCGGTTTGAATGTGCCGTCGGCTCTTATCGAATAGCGAAAGAACGGATCGGCAAGCACGCCGTGATAATCGGCATCGTTGAACCAGTAACTGCGCGACGCCGCGACGTGCGATTGCTGCGTCTCGGCGTCGTAGACATACAAGCGCTTGCTCTTTGGGGGGCTCAACGTGATGAACTTTAGCGGTGGTCGCTGCAGCGTTGCGACTCGGTATATTCTCCGACATCGCGCCACGCCTCGGCGCACAGCTTCCAGTCAGACTTGAAGCGCGCCTTGCCTTCGGCGCTCTGCATGCAACGCCGCATTTCCGTATCGTCCTCGAACACGCGCTTCCATGCCTTGGCGAATGCGGTCCAGTGCGACAGCGTCGCCGCGCGCTCTTCAACGGCCGAAAGATGGGCCCGCGCGTCGGCCTCGGTCGGCGAGATCTCGCGCCAGGCGTGCGCGTATGCGGTCCAGTCATTGGCATCCATGGCCACCTGCATGGTGCGCCAGCGCCCTACCCACTCGTCGCAGCGCTTGGCCTCGGTCTCGTCACCGAACACGTCGCGCCACGCGGTTGCTTGCGACTGCCAGGCCTCGACTCCGGCCGCGCTCTCCTCGCGCGCTTTGAGCCGCCGCTGCGCCTCGGCGTCGTCGCCCAGGATGCGCCGCCAGCCCCGCGCGATGGCGCACAGATCATCGCCCGCCAGGAGCTCCATCTCGCGCACGCGGCAGCGACGCGACTCGGCGTCGTCGGCCAGGATGCGATGAAACGACAGGCCGAGTGATGCCCAATGCGGTGGCTCGGTCGCGCGGCGCTCCGCCTCGCCCAGACAGCGACGCGCCTCTTTGGCGTCGCTGAGAACGCGCGCCCAGGCGTGCGCAATCATGCTCCAGCCGCCCTTCTCGGCGGCCAGCGTCTCCGCGCGAGCAAGCGCCGCACGCGCTTTTTCCCCGTCGCTGAGCAGCTCCTGCCACGCCGTCGCGCACTGCACCAACGACGCCACCTCTTCGGCATGCTTGTCGGCTTCGGCGAGATCCCGCGCAACCTCCGGCGCAGCGGGCGTGACGCGCTGGCAAACGCGCGCACAGGCGACGAAATCGGCGCTCGTGCGGGCGGCTTCCTGTGCACGCGCGAGGCACCGTTTGGCGCCTTCGATGTCGCCGGCATCGAACGTGTAGTTGGCGCACTCGGCCCAGTCGACCGTCGTGGCGGCGCGCTTTTCCATCTCGCCAAGGCAGCGCTTGGCTGCAGCCTCGTCGCCGAAGGCCCGCTTCCAGGCGGTCGCGCAGGCGGCCCAGGCGCGCGTGGTCTGCGCCCGCTCTTCGGCCTGCACGAGGCAGCTCTTACCGTGCTCGGGATCGCCGAGCAGATCCTTCCATGTGTCGGCGCAGTCGGCCAGGGTCTCGGCGTCGGCGTGCGCTTCGGCGTCGTCGAGGCAGGCGCGCGCAGCGGCGTCGTCGCCATCCGCCTTCAAGGTCGCGGCGGCGTAACGCCAACCCTTTTTGGCGATCGCCTCATCGAGACAGCGACGCGCCGCCACCTCGTCGCCAAAAACTTCGAGTCGCACGGCGGCGCACGCGGCCCAGTCGGCGCCGTCGACGGCTTTGGCCTCGGCGTCGCGCATCAGCTGATCCGCAGCGTCGTTTTCGAGTAGCGAACGCGACACCGTCGCGCAAGCTCGGAGCATTGCGCTGTCGTCCCCGAGCCCGCGTGCGCGCTCTAGGTTGCGCTGCGCGCCGTCGCTGTCGTCCATCAAACGCGCCCACGCCAGACAGACGGCGAGCAGATCGCCGAGCGTCGCCGGTTTGCTCTCGGCCGCGACCAGGCAGCGCCGGGCGGCTACGGCGTCGCCGATGCTCATCCATGCCTCGGCACAGACGATCAGATCCGCGCTGTGCGTGCTCGCCGCTTCGGCCGCGGTCAAGCAGCGGGTAGCCTCGGTCGCGTCACCGACGAGATGTTTCCACGCCTTGGCAGTCGCGCCGAGCACGGCCACCGATTCTGGCTTGGCGAGCGCGCCGTTGAGCTGCTCGCGGGCGTGCGCACTGTCTCCGAAGGCGGCCAGCAAAAGATAGAGCAGCGTAGGGTCGGCGGCACCGGAGAGCCGGAAATAGACGGCATCGCCCGCCGGTATCGGCGGGGGAGCCTCGGCGCAGGCCCGCAGCTCGGCGGCACGTCCGGCGGCGATCAACGTATCGATGGTGGTGCTCACCAGCAGCTGCCCGCGATGCCAGTGCAGCGCTGCTGCACACCCCGCCTCCACCAGCGCGCCCCCCGAAGCAGCGATGGTTCCGGTCGCGCCCGTGCTGGCGACGACCCGGACGCGATCCGCTGATGCTCGCGCGGCCAATGCCTGGCGAAAACGCGGAGCCACCCAGTGCCACTGAAACTCCGTCGTTCGACTCATTTTCTAGCCATCCTGTTTCGCTCCGATCAAGGCGCGGTCTGCCACCATATCAGTGATCGGAACGGGTTCGGAACGAGAAGAAATATCCGAACAAGAGCAAGTCTTGCAAGTCACAGCTCGGTTCCAATCACGCCCGGCGCGGGCGCGTCACGGCGGCGATTCCCCCTTCGGACCATCGTCAGATTGCGCAGCACGGGGGCGTGGCCGCTTCGCTGCACGGCGCGCTCGGACCGACGCACTGGTGGGCGGGGCTGGGCGTCGCTTTAGCGCTGGCGGCGTTTCTGTACAGCTTTGTGTCCGGTTGCCTCTGGTTGCGTAAGCTGTGAGCCATGGAAATCGAGAACCCCAAAGGCCAGCGCAATCCGTCCGAGGACGTGGCCGAGTGCAAGGAGCCCGGAGTGCTGGCCCCGGTCATCGACCGCAACCGCTGCGAAGGCAAGGAGTCTTGCGTCCGCGTGTGCCCGTACGACGTTTTCGTCATGGGCAAGCTCGACGCCACACAGCGGGCAGGCCTGTCGTTCATCGGGAGGATCAACGGCTGGGTCCACGGCTACACGCAGGCGCTCGTGGCCCACGCAGATGCCTGCCACTCGTGTGGGCTATGTGTGGCCGCGTGCCCGGAAAAGGCGATCACATTGGCGCGCCGGCCTGCAGTTCAATGAAAGAGGATGACGGCCAGCGAGACCGCTGAGACACACGCCCACAAGAGGACACCCATGACTAGCGGCCGGACACCGACGGCGCGCAGGGTCGCGCGGGTGAGGCCTGCGCCGATCAAAAAGAGGGTCGCCGCCATGACGTGTTTGGCCAGCGCGCCGACCCGCAGGCCCGCCGGACGCAGCGTGGGCACGAACGAAACCAGCGCCGACGCGGCGATGAATCCGACGATGAACCACGGCTTGCTCGAGGGGACGCTGTCTGCTTCGGGCTGGCCATCGCGGCGCCGCGCCACGACATAGCCCACCACAACAGTGACCGGCACGATCCACAATGCGCGCGCCAGCTTGACGCTGGTTGCGACCTCGAGCGCACGGCCGCCGTACGCCATCGAAGCGCCGACGACCGAGCTGGTGTCGTGGATCGCGAGCGCGGCCCACAGGCCGAACTGATCCTGACCGAGCGCCGCCGCGTGACCCACGAAGGGAAACAGAAAAAGCGCGACGCCGTTGAGCAGGAACACGGTGGCCAGCGCAACCGCGACCTGGTGATCCTTGGCCTTGAGCACGGGGGCGACGGCCGCGATAGCGCTGCCGCCGCAGATCGCAGTGCCGAACGAGATCAAGGCTGCGGTATTCCCGTCGACGCGCAGCACGCGCGCCAGCAGCGCACCAAGCGCCAGACATAAGGTGATCCCAAGAACGGTGTAGACAACGCCATGAGCGCCGACGCGGGCCACGACGCGCAGATCCATCCCGGCGCCCAGACCGATGACCGAGAGTTGCAACAGCAGATGAGCCGCCTTGCGCGACGCGACGGCAACCGGATTTCCCAGCACGAGCCCGACCAGCGCGCCAGCGATCAAGGCCGCGCCCGTCGACACCCAAGGCAAGAGCGACAGAGCGGCGCCCAGAGGGATCAGAATGCGGCTGATCGTGGCAGTGCCTGGCGTGCCGGACGCATAAGTCATGAAGCCGAACGAGCAGTCGACCAGATCTCGGCTTCGGAGTAACCGAGCTCGGCCAGTTCCTTTTCGCGCAACGGCGCATCGTTGGCGCAGAAAAATTCGTCGAGCTGCGGCGGTGCGACCGCTGTGCCGGCGAGCATCGCGTGCGCCTGACCGCGATGATGGACCTGATGCTCGAACAAATGCGCCAGCGTCCGGGTCGTGGTTTCATACTGCACACCGACCGAGCGCAAAATCGCGATCGGCCGATCGAGATCTTCATCGGTCAGCGCGCGGCAAAGATCGACCAGCCGCCGGTCGACGAGCCGCTGCGCCTCGGCCAGCTCTCGACACGACGCGAACGGCTCCTCCGGGTCGAAAACCTGCCGCGCGTCCGAATCGACAGGCAGTCCACGCAGGCCACGTTCGAGCGCGCTCACGTAATACCAATCGACCGTGAGATTGTGGTTGAGCGTGGCTTTGATCGACGGAAAGAAGCTCGTTCGCAACGCGGCAAACTCTTCGTTCGAAAGCTGCGCCACCGCGGTGAGCAGCCGATGATTAGCCCACGCGTTGTTGTACGCCGTGGTGGTGAGGTGGTGCGCGAGGCGATTCATGGCGCGAGTCTACCGCGGTGACCTCATTCACCGAACAGATCGATCAGACCGAGCGATCAGGTGTTACTGGACCGAGCCCGTGCTGTCGCTGGGGCGCGTCGCCAGGCGGGTGCTGCCATCACCCGCCGGCAAGATGGCGCCATTGTCCGCGACCGCCTCACCATGGCCCGCGGCGAGCGTCACGTAGTGCAGCCCTCGCGCGCTCTGGCGCACGTCGAGCGTGCTCATGGGTGACCAGGTGATGGTCGTCTCAGCCCCCGTCTGCACGTCCTGCTTCAAATAATAGGTGCTCCCGGCCTTGGCGTTGGCGTCGACATCGGCGGTCTGGCGCTCGGAGTCGGCCACGATGTGATGGGTCCCCGGCTGCGCTAGGTAGCAGAAGTAGCTCTCGCCGCTCGTGCCACCGACCAGATGGCCGTTGTCATGCACCACCGCCGTCGGCGCCAAGACTTTGGACTGGGGCCGTACAATGCACACCTTGGACTGCCCCGCGGGCGGCGCAGAAAACAGCGCATCAGCCGGAGCGGCGGTCGGAACGACCTGATACCCCGCGCAACCCACGCCGAGTGCGGAAACCAGCGCCAACATGATTCGAGTGCTCATGGTTCTCCTCCTTTGTTATTGGACGAGGGGCAGTGACCTCAACGTGAGCTCGGTTTCACCGAAATCACATCGACCGCCCGAAGGAACCCTCGCCAGCCCCTTCGCTGTCTGCAGTGCTGAAAACCAGCGGGGCACGAAAGTTATTCCCACAATAACCGACGGATTCGAGTTCCGCAACAGGCGCGGCCAGTGGACGCCGAGACTACAAGAGCGCCAGCGTCCGCCCCGCGAGCTCTTGTGCGCGCGCCTTCGAGACCAGCGGCTCGACATAGACCAGGTTG
>JBBQIO010000245.1:0-5944 GCA_038325015.1 Polyangia bacterium | reverse complement strand
TTGATGATCGTGTCGATCGCCACGGCGGTCTTGCCGGTCTGGCGATCGCCGATGATCAGCTCGCGCTGGCCGCGGCCGATCGGAATCATCGAATCGATGGCCTTGAGCCCGGTCTGTAGCGGCTCGTGCACTTTTTTGCGGTCGACGATGCCGGGCGCCTTGAGCTCGACCTTGCGCTGCAGCTTCGAGGCGATCGGCCCTTTGCCGTCGATTGGCAGGCCGAGCGCGTTGACGACGCGACCGATCAGCGCTTCGCCGACTGGGACCGATGCGATCTTGCCGGTGCGCTTGACCACGTCGTGCTCGCGCACGTGGCTGAACTCGCCCAGAAGCGCGACGCCGACGTTGTCCTCTTCGAGGTTGAGCACGATGCCGCGCACATCGTTCGGAAATTCCAGGAGCTCGCCCGCCATCGCGCCCGACAAACCGTACACGCGCGCGATGCCGTCACCGACGGTGAGCACGGTGCCGGTCTCGGTGACGTTGACCTTCTGGTCGTAGTCTTCAATCTGCTTGCGGATGATCTGCGAGATCTCTTCGGCCTTGATTTCCATCAGACTCCTCGGCTCCTTGCAGGGAATAACGCGAACGAAAAAAAGAGAAAGGTTGGGATTATTCCGCCAGCAGGCGGTCGCGCATCTCTTCGAGCTGTGAGCGCACGCTGCCATCGAACACGGTATCGCCCAGCTGCGTCACGACGCCGCCGACGATCGACGGATCCTCGTGCTTTTCGAGTAGGACGACCTTGCCTGAGCGCTTTTCCAGCGCGCTTTTGAGACGCTGCTCGAGCGCCGGATCGAGCGGACGGGCGGTCGTTACGCGCGCCCGCACGCGCCCGGCATACTCGTCGACCAGCGCACGATAGGCCCGCGAGATCGCCGGCAGATCGTCGATGCGCCCCTTGTCGAGGAGCAGCATGATGAAGTTGCGCACGGTCTTGGAGAGCGCCAGCTTGCGGGTCAGCTCCTCGAGCACGGCGCGCCGCTTGTCGGCGGCGAAGATTGGATTGGCCAGCGTGCGCGACAGCTCCTCGGAGCGGTCGAAGGTTTCGACCATGCGCTCGAGCTCTTTGCCGAACGAGTCGAAGGTCTGCATCTCGATGCCGATTCCGAGCAGCGCCTTGGCGTAGCGACGACCGATGGAGCCGTTCACGACGCGCTCCCCGGCTTGGCCACTTGGCCGGCTTCGAGGTCGCCGACGTAGCGCTCGGCCATCCGTCGCTGGTCATCGGGACCGGTTTGCTGCACCAACAGCTGCTGCGCGATGCGTACCGACTGCTCGACAACCTCGCGACGCAGCAGCAACCGGGCCGCGTCGATCTCGGCGGTGACGCGACGCTCGGCGTCGGCCTTGAGCCGTTCGGCGTCGGCCTTGGCGGCGGCAATGATGCGCTGCTTGTCGCTCTCGGCCTGCGCACGAAGCTCGCTGAGCAGCTTGGCGATCTCTTCGTCCGCGCCGGCGACGCGCGCTTGGTATTCGGTCAACATCTTTTGCGCCTCGGCACGTAAGCGCGACGCCTCGTCGAGGTTGTGGCGCACGTCGTCGTGACGGGAGATCACCTTGTTGCGCAGCCACGGACCGAGCAGCTTGTACAGAATCGCGGCGAACACCGCAAAGTTGAGAAAGGCGAAGGCGAACGGCGGCGGCCAGCCTCGGTGAGTCGGGTCTTTGGCGTTGGGACCGTAGTCCAAGCTGACCCAGTTGATGATGCCTTCGGGCTCTTCGCCGCCGGCCGCGCGTGCGGCTTCGCGCTCGTGGTCCACAACGATCCCGACATGCGGCTGATCCGAGAGCGCGGCGCTGCCAGCGATCGCATCTGCGCTTGCCGAGGTCGCCAGCGATAGCGTGACGAGCAGCGACGCCGCCGCGAGCACCCACGTGATCCGGCGCCTCATGACTGCACCTGTCGGCCCAGGATTTTTTGCGCCATTTCGCGCGCCAGGCCGTTGGCATCGGACTGGAGCGTCTTGCTGGCCGCTTCGGTCTGGGTGGTGATCAGCGTCCGCGCCTGCGTCAGAGCCACGTTCGATTCGGTGCGCGCTTGGCCAAGGAGGCGCTGCTCCTCTTTGATCCCCTCGGCGGCAAGCCGGGCCCGCTCCTGGTTGCCACGCGCGCGCGTCTGCACCAGGCCGGCGTCGTAGTCGGCGACGATCTTCTTGGCATCGACCTGCATCGCGACGGCCTCGGCCCGAGCGCCATCGATGGCCACCGTGCGCTTGGCGCGCATCTTCAAATAGGGGCCGAAAACGAACTGCGACAGGACCACCCACATGACCAAAAAGACCGCCAACTGGATAAAGACGGTCTTGTCGATGTCGATGAGGGGCGCGGGCTCAGCCGCCAGCGTGAGGAGCAAGCTCGCACAAACCATGAAGTCTCCCAAAAGGCGCGGTGGCTCTTAACATCGTGACCCCGGGGTGTCAACGACCGCGCGAGGAAACGACCGGCGCCGAGGTCGCAAACCCTACTTTTTGGGAGCGGCGGGGACCGGCGTCGGCTTGGCGCCGGCCTGGGCGGCCAGCGCGTCGAGCGACGTTGGGCGGGTCGAGCCGAGGTTCTCCATCTTGGAATGACCCTCGAACATCACCCCTTTGTCGATGTACAGGGACGGCGTCTCGATGTTGCCCTTGACCCGCGCCGGGGCGTGCAGCTCGACGGAGCGCTTGGCACGGATGTTCCCCGTCACGCTGCCCTCGACGATGATCACGCCGACGTCGATTTCGGCGGACACTTCGGCGCCCTCGCCGACGACCAACACATCGTCCGAGAAGATCTCCCCGGACAGCTTGCCGTCGATGCGGACGGTGCCTTCGAAGGTCAGCTTGCCCTCGAACGACGAGCCGCGGCCGAGCAGCGTGTTGATTTCGCCTTGGCCGGGTGCGGAGCGATCGGCCGGAGTCTGGTTGGCAGCGGTAACGGGCATGGTCGCAGATGTTATCGCCCCGCGCGATTCCGCTCAACCACTTACATTAGGATCCGTCCTTGCGCTGAAGCGCTATAATCCAATGCATGGACCTGGCTGCTTTTATTCGTGTAACTCGAGAGCCCATTCTTGAGGAGTGGGAGGCCTTCGCCCGCTCCATGCCTTCGGCCACCGCAGGCATGTCGGTCGCAAAGCTGCGCGACCACGGGGGGGCGCTCCTCGACGCGATCGCAGCGGACATGGAGGACGCCCAGACCGGCGCACAGCAGGCGGATAAGTCAAAGGGCCTCAGTGAGAATGGCGCTGGTCTGGACCGCGTCGGAGATCAGCACGGCGCAGATCGCGCTGAGTCGGGCTTCCGCATGGAGCAGGTGGTCGCCGAGTTCCGAGCGCTACGAGCCTCCGTCATCCGACTGTGGGAGAAGTCCGACAACGTCGACCGCGACGGCGTGACACGTTTTCACGAGGCGATCGATCAGGCGCTTACTCAATCCGTGCACAAAAGCATGACCGCGATAACGGGCTATCGCGACCTGTTCGTCGGCATTCTTGGCCACGATCTGCGCAATCCGCTCTCCGTTATTCACATGACAGCATCCGAGTTGCTGCGATCGGAGCATACCAGCGACGCCGGGCGGGTCGCCGGAGCACGCATCCTCAGAGGCGCGGACAAGATGATCAAGATGGTCAGCGACCTACTCGATCTCACGAGGACGCGCTTTGGAAAGAGCATCCCAATCACACCAAAGCCGCTCAATCTCGGAGAGGTGTGCGGGGCCGCCGTGGACGAGATCGAGGCCGGCCATCCTGACTGGGTCGTTCGCTATTCGGCAACGGGCAGTCTCAGGGGCCGTTGGGACGAGGTCCGAATCGGCCAGCTGATCTCGAATGTGGTCACCAACGCGGGTAAGCACGGAAAGTCGGGCGCGCCGATATCCGTCGATGTGAGCGGCGACGACCAGCAGGTCACGATAGCCGTCCACAACGAGGGCGACCCGATTGCCGCCTCCGCTGTCGCGTTACTGTTCGATCCCCTTTTCCAGGGGGAGCGAAGGAAGACGCAAACCGACGACGCCGCGCACGCCAGGCTCGGCCTCGGCCTCGGCCTCGGGCTCTATATCGTAAAGCAGATCGCCAGTGCGCACGGAGGGACGGTCGAGGTCGAGTCATCCGCCGCCAAGGGAACAACGTTCACCGTTCGGCTGCCCCGCGACACGGCGACGTGACCGGGCTGACGATTGTCTGTCGGTCACTCCTTACGATGAAGCGAGGATGTTTGTTTGGTTGGGCATGCCTGGCCTGTAGCGGCACGCACGGCAAGTCGAAAGTCTCGTCAACAAAGAAGAGCTTTGCAGCAACGATATCCCGGCAAGGGGGAAGGGCCGGAGCCGTTCGGTGTTCTAGGCGCGGGCGCGGCGAAGTGATTCGACAACGATCGCCCGGTTACGCGGACGCATACGCCGCTGGCCCTGTGGTTCATCGCCGACCGCCCGTGCAGTTCGTTTGTCCTATGAGATCGATTGCCATGGAAACGGGTGTAGGCTTCAATGAGTGGACCCTAGAGACTTATGTGCCGGTTCGAGCGTCATCCCTTACCTGACGCTCTTCCTGTCCGTGTTCTACCTAGCGCTCGTCGTCGTGATTGTGCGCGAGAGCCGGAGGTCGGGGCGCCCGCTCAGGGTCAGAGGGATGTTGATCGGCCTGCTCGCGTTCGCCGCCCCGGTGGTGGTTCTGACCTTGGATCAGAATCGAGCATTTCATGCCTACGAAGTCGCCGAGGGCATCCTCTCGCTCCGCTATCACCTCCCGAAGCCGGCCGTCGACCTGTCCAGTGCGGCGATCGATTCGTTCAGCGTGGTGCGAGGGAGACACTACTACCGCGACCGGGGAAGCGACCGGTGGCACCTCCGTGTACAGTCGGGGAGCAGTGCATACGGATCGTGCGAGGGCGACAGGACCGTAGTCGACGAAGCGCGCGCAATCGCCGCGAAGCTCCAGAAGCCAATCGCGTGGCGCGAGCGCTGTCCCGACGGCAGATTGGTCCCCTCGACCGAGGCTTCGGTCATGGCGCCCGGCCAGATGGGCGTCGCACCGGAGTGCCCCTCGAGCCGTTGAAACAACCGATCTCTGACTCGCCGAGCGGTTTACACACCGGCGCGTAAGCTCCTTGGGGTTTGCCCCTGACCGGGTAGCTCGCTTACGTGAGGCACGGCCCCTAATTGGCTGAAAAAATCTTATCGGACGCGAACGCCGCTGGCCCTGTGGTTCATCGCCGACCGCCCGTGCAGTTCGTTCGTCCAATGAGGCGCGAGCTTGAGCAGATCGACGCTTTCGACATCCAAAGGCTGGCGCTGATCGACGCCCTTTTGCTGGCGTACAAAAAGGAGCTGCGGCGCCCGCAGGTGCGGCTGGCGGCGCCGTTCGATGCCGCCAGCGCTTCCAAATGTCGAGCGCAGCATGGATGTTTTCCTTTTGCGCTTGACTTTATAATGAGATAGGCCTACCCGGTACTGGACTAATGGTCCGGCCAATTGTCTAGCTTGGAGCCTGCAATGAAGGATGCTCATGCCTGTCGCTGCGCCGCGCGGACGGTTCACGTTTTGTGGTCGTCGTACGGGCACTCCCGACTCGGCGGATCCGACACGATCTTTCAAAAGCCCCAAGGGTCTGTCCTCAAAGTCCTCCCGTCGTCGAGCTTGCCCGACTCGGTCCCGACTTTGAGGACAGACCCTAGCAACTCCTGCCGGGGTCCTTTCGATAACCCCAGCATGAGATCAAAAGTGTTCGCCTTAATTAATCGTCCTGCTGTCAGCCAGCGCCTGCACCCAACCGGAGCCTCGTTGTAGCGACGGCACCTGCGCTCCGCACTCCGATGGCGGCTTAACACTACTGCGTCAGATTCGGACCGAGCCGTCGCGTTGTGAGGACTTCGGGATGCAATGAGCGACGACGGAGGCTGCTGTTTGCAACTGACGGAGGAGCGAAGAAGCAGACCGAAGCCGCAACAGCGACGGCGACGGG
>JBBQIO010000244.1:0-5981 GCA_038325015.1 Polyangia bacterium | reverse complement strand
GTCATGCGCTCGAACCGGATCATTTGACGGCGATCTCCACGCTGGTCGTCGAGCGCGGCGGCCTGCGTCGTGGCGCCTGGCTCGGTCTTTGTTGGGGTTTGGGCCATACCGTCGCACTCTTTGCGGTGGGCGTCCTCCTGGCCGTTTTGAATGCGCGCATGCCGCAGCGATTGGGCGACACGTTCGAGCTCGGCGTCGCTGTCATGCTGGTCGTTCTGGGCGTGCGTTCCATCCGGCGCGCGCTGATCGCGACCAAACAGGGCGCGATTCAGGAGCACCGTCACGGCGCCCGGCGGCATGTGCATCGTGGCACCACAGAACATGTCCACGTCGGCCGCTGGACCTTCGGGACGCGCTCGCTGGTCGTAGGTGTCGTTCACGGTCTGGCCGGCAGCGGTGCGCTCACCGTACTGGTTCTTGCGACCATGCCGTCGACCTCCGCTCGCCTAGCGTACATTCTGGTTTTCGGCGCCGGCTCGATCGGCGGCATGGCGGTTCTATCCGGCTTTGCCGGCTGGCCGTTGGCGCGCATAGGTGCCCACCTGCGGCTGGCGCGCGGCTTGACGTTCATAGCGGGCGCGCTGGCGACCGGCTTTGGGCTGTTCTGGGGCGCCCCGCTCCTCGGCCGTGTGTTCGGCTGACGCTCTTTGCAGCACGCAGATCGTGGACGGATCGCGCTGCGTCCCCGCGCTATTCAGACTGCGGCACGTCGAGATAGGTCGCGACCAACGGTTCTACCGCACGCAAGTTGTCCACCACCATCAGTGGCGCGCCCTGTTGAGCATCCTTGGGAATCAATCGATGGACGCGCCGTCCGAGTGTCGTAGCCAGCCGGCCCGTCGTGAAATCGAGAATGACACGCGGATGAACATAGGACTTGCGGCACACGGTCGGCGTATGTCCGAGCTGCGCCGCAATCGTGCGCAGCACTTCGGTGACGCTTCGCTTCTGCGCCTGCGCGCTCGGCGGCCGCGCGATCCCACACAGCAGCAGCGCCGCGCCCAGCGTCGCCGCCCAGGTGCGATAATCCTTTGCGGTAAATGGTCCACCACTGATGTCGTGAACGTACGCGTTGACGTCGCACGAGCTGATCGGGTGGACTATTCCCGCCTCGTCTACATACTGAAAGAGCCGCTGCCCGGGGAGATCGTGGCACGAGCGAACGATGCGCGTCAGCCGGCGATCGGTGACCCGAACGCGGCGCTCGATTCCCCCTTTGGCGCGATAGGCGAGCTCCAGGGTATTGCCGGAAAAATGCGCATGGCGGTCGCGTAGAGTGGTCGCACCGTACGAGCCGTTCTCACGCGTGTACTCGTCATTGCCGACGCGCAGCTGCGCGCGCTCGAGCAGCGCCACGATGGTGGCCAGCACTTTGGCGCGGCACAGGCAGGCGCACGACAAATCTTTGGCCACACGGGTGCGAATCTTGGGCAGCACGCGGCAGAAGTCGACGAGCCGATGAAACTTCGCCTCGTCGCGCATCTCCCGCCAGCGCCGATGATAGAGATATTGTTTGCGGCCGCGCGCGTCGTACCCCGTCGCCTGCAAATGCCCTTTGGCGTCGGGCGAGATCCAGACTCGGGTCCAGGCCGGCGGAATCGCCAGCCCACGAATTCGTGACAGCGTAGCGGCATCGCGAACTGCTCCGCCGCCGCCGCGCGTATAGCTGAAGCCTTTACCGCGCCGTAGCCGTGTCAGCCCCTCGGCTTGGCTAGGCGAATAGCGCAGGTCGGCAGCAGCAACTTCGGTCGACGAAGACTTCATGGCTCCCTCGGTCTACACAAATGCGAAACGGGCGCCCTTGAGTACGGTCAGGGGCGCCCGTCGATGATAAAAAGCGTGCGTCAGTTCTGCATCTTGGCGCCGGTGTCTTCGACCGCTTCACCGGTTTTGTTCTTGGCCTTTTTGGCCGCCTTCTTCGTGGCGTGTCCGGCCTTCTTGACGTCGGCGCCGGTCTTGTCGGCCGCTTCGTCGACTTTCTTCCCCGCCTTCTCGCCCTTGCCTTCGTCGGCGAGCGTGGTCGAGGCACAAGCAAACACAAAAGTGGCGGCGAGCAGCGTACGGGTAAGCCAATTCATGGTGTTCAATCTCCGAAGTTGAGGTGGGCGGCCTAGTGGCCGCGGACGAGATAGATGATGAGCAGGACGGGCAGCGGCACGCCGAGCAGCCAGAGCAGCGCCCAGCCGAGCTTGCCACGCGCTTGGTGCGCACGCAGCGAGAGCGAGCTCTTCTTGGACAAACGCTCGATTGCGGTCGACACACTCACGATTGCGTTCTTGCGATTTTCCATTGGGCTCTCCTGATCTTGTTCGAAGCGTGATTATTTGATCGCGTGGGCGACGTTGCGCGCCACTTTGGCAACCGCTCGTTCAGCCGAGCGCACGATGCCGACCGCCGTATCCTTGACCTCGGTAAGAAGGTCGGTTGGTTTCTTCGCGGCCCGCTTGGCCTTGGTCTTGACTTTGTTCTTGGTCGAGGCAACGGCCGACTTTGCCCGCGTCTTGACCTTTGATACTTTGGCTTTGGCGGCGGCCACCACCTTCTTGGCGCGCGCCTTGGTCGCTCCACCGGACTTCTTTTGCGCCTTCGCTTTCGGCTGGCTTTTCATGACTCCCCCTTGAGCTGAACCGAAATGCACACCATGAGCCAACCATCTGTCAGGGCGCGGTTCGTCGTCGCTGAGCAGGCCTCGCCCGACCTGTCGATAGCGACGTCACGGAGTCGCCATCACGGCCGACGTTTCAGCCGGATTGTCACACCGTGACAACTCGCCACGGTCGCAGCGTATCTCGCCCCTTGCCGTGCGTTTTGCGCGACGTCATCTCCTAAGGGCCCAATGCTTCCCGCATTTCACCCCACCGTTCGCGACTGGTTCGGCGCCGCCTTCGATGCTGCGACCGCGGCGCAGACGCTCGCCTGGCCGCCGATCTTGCGCGGCGAATCGACGCTGCTCTTGGCGCCGACCGGCAGCGGCAAGACGCTGGCGGCTTTTTTGGCCTGCATCGACCGGCTCATGTTCGCGCCGGTACCGGCCAAAGAGGCGCGCTGCCGTGTGCTCTATGTTTCGCCACTCAAGGCGCTGGCGGTCGACGTCGAGCGCAATCTGCGGGCGCCGCTGGTGGGCATCGCCAATTTGGCGCTGTTCAACGGCGTCGCGCACCATGTGCCCGAAGTCGCGGTGCGCACGGGGGACACGCCGGCCAAGGAGCGCGCGCGCTTTTCGCGCCACCCGGCCGACATCGTCATCACTACGCCCGAGTCGCTCTATCTGCTGCTGACTTCCAATGCGCGCGACACGCTGCGCTCGGTGCAGACGGTGATCATCGATGAGATCCACGCACTGGTTCCGACCAAACGCGGGGCGCATCTCATGCTGTCGTTGGAGCGGCTCGAAGCGTTGACCGGCCGGCCGCTCCAGCGCATCGGGCTGTCGGCGACGCAGCGTCCGCTCGACGAGGTGGCGCGCTTTTTGGGCGGTTGTTCCCAGAGCGATCCGCCGGAGTTTCGACCGGTCACGATCGCCGACGCCGGCGCGACCAAGGCGCTCACCCTGCGCATCGAGGTACCGGTCGAAGACATGAGCCAGATTGGTCAGCCCGTAGAGCTGCCCAGCGGGCCGGCGTCGCAAGGCCCGCAACGCACGACCATTTGGTCGGCAATTCATCCGCGGCTCGTCGAGCTCGTGCGCGCCCACCGCTCGACCCTGATCTTCGTCAACAGTCGCCGGCTGGCCGAGCGCCTGTCGGGCGCGCTCAACGAGCTGGCCGGCGAGACGCTGGTCTATGCGCACCACGGCTCGGTGGCGCGGGCGCAGCGCAGCGAAATCGAAGATCGCCTCAAGCGCGGCGAGATCAAAGGGCTGGTTGCCACCTCGTCGCTGGAGCTGGGAATCGACATGGGGGCCATCGATCTGGTCGTGCAGATCGAGGCGCCGCCGTCGGTGGCCAGCGGCATGCAGCGGATCGGCCGGGCGAGCCACAACGTCGGAGGGACCTCCTCCGGAGTGATCTTTCCCAAGTATCGCGGCGACCTTTTGGCCTGCGCCGCGATCACGCGCGCGATGCACGACGGCGCGGTCGAAAGCAGCCGTTATCCGCGGCAGCCGCTCGATGTGCTGGCGCAGCAGCTGGTCGCGATGGTGGCCATGGAGCCGTGGGCCGTCGATGCCATTTATGGCGCGGTGCGACGGGCGGCGCCGTTCGTTGGCTTGACGCGGACGATCTTCGATAGCGTGTTGGAGCTGCTCAGCGGTCGCTACGTGGCCGACGATTTTGCCGACCTGCGTCCCCGGCTGACCTGGGATCGCATCGGCGGCATGCTGACCGCGCGCGATGGTGCTCGGATGATAGCCGTGACCAGCGGCGGCACGATTCCCGACCGCGGACTATACGGCGTCTATCTGGCGGGCGGCGAATCGACCGGCGCTGGCAGCTCGCGCAAAGGCAAGAGCAGCGGCCGGCGCGTCGGTGAACTCGACGAAGAGATGGTCTTCGAGTCCAAGCCCGGCGAGACGTTCATTCTTGGTGCGTCGACCTGGCGCATCGAGGAGATCACCCACGATCGCGTGCTGGTTTCGCCGGCGCCGGGCGAGCCCGGCAAGATGCCGTTCTGGCGCGGCGAGGCGGCCGGTCGTCCGCTCGAGCTCGGCGAGAAGATCGGCGCGTTGGTGCGCGAGCTGCGCGCGCTGCCCGAATCGGCGGCCCTCGAGAAGCTCGAACGAGTCCACGATCTCGATCGGCGAGCGGCCGAAAATCTCGTGGCCTATCTGCGCGATCAAGCCGAGCGCGGCCACGTTCCCGACGACGAAACGCTGGTTGTCGAACAGGTTCGTGACGAGCTCGGCGACTGGCGCGTGTGCGTGCTGTCGCCGCTCGGCGGGCAGATTCACGCGCCTTGGTCGATGGCGGTGGTGGCGCAGATCAAAGAGCAGCTGGGGCTCGATGCCGAATCGATGTGGACCAACGACGGGTTCGTCATTCGCGTTCCAGAGACCGCGGAGCCGCCGGATCTTGCCCTGTTCTTGCCGCGCGCGGCCGACGTCGAAGAGCTGGTCATCGGGCAGCTCGGGCGGACCGCGCTGTTCGCCGGCCGGTTTCGCGAGAATGCGGCTCGAGCGCTGCTCTTACCCAAGCGCCGGCCCGGTGGACGCACGCCGCTGTGGCAGCAGCGCAAGCGGGCCTACGATCTTTTGGCCGTGGCGTCGCGGCATGACCAGTTCCCGGTCTTGCTCGAGACCTACCGCGAGTGTTTGCGCGATGTGTTCGACATGCCGGCGCTGGTCGCCACGCTGTCGCGCATCGAGCGCCGCAGCCTGCGGGTCGAGCGGGTGGAGCGCGCGCGCGGACAAGCGCCTTCGCCGTTCGCCGCTGCGCTGCTGTTTGGCTTCGTCGCCAACTATCTGTACGACGGCGACGCGCCGCTGGCCGAACGGCGCGCCCAGGCGCTGTCGATCGATCAAGCCCAGCTGCGCGAGCTACTCGGTGACGCCGAGCTGCGACAGCTGCTCGACAGCGACGCCATTGCCGAGGTGGTCGCCGGGCTGCAGCAACTCGGCGAGCGCGCACGCATTCGCAGCGCCGATGGCGTCCACGACCTGCTGTTGCGCCTGGGCGATCTGACCGCCGAAGAGATCGCCGCGCGTGCGACGGTCGATACGGCACCGTTTTTGGTCGAGCTGGTGCGGGCGCGGCGCATCGTGCCGGTGCGCGTCGCCGGCCAAGAGCGCTTCGTCGCCGTCGAGGAGGCCGCCCGCTATCGCGATGCACTCGGCGTAGTGCTGCCGCTCGGCCTGCCCGAGTCCCTCCTGGCCAAGAGCGAAGGTCCACTCGATCACCTGCTGTTGCGCTTCGCGCGCACGCACGGCCCGTTCGTGCCCGCCGAGCCGGCACAGAGGTTTGCCCTCGCGCCTACGACCGTCGCTGCGGCGCTGCGCACGTTGGTGCTGGCTCATCGCTTGGTCGAAGGGGAGCTCTTGCCGGGCG
>JBBQIO010000243.1:0-5995 GCA_038325015.1 Polyangia bacterium | reverse complement strand
CATTGCCGCCCAGATCCGCCGTCGACGCATCGGTCGACTTGTTACCGCTCGACTTCACGATATGGACGCCGTCGCGGCCGTTGTCCGAGAGGGTGCAGCCGCGCAGCTTGAGCGGCATTCCGGTCGCGACCAAAATGCCGTCGGCAGTCGACCCGGCCGTTGTGCCGTTGCCCGTGACCAACACGTTGGTCAACGTCACGCCGGCCTCCTGCGCAGACGACTGCTCGTTGAGCCCGTACGCCTGGTTGCCGAGAATCTTGATCGTCGCTTGGGCCGCGCTTCCGGTCATCACCAGGCTGCCGCTGTCGACGAAGACGCCATTGGCGTTGTTGTCGAACGACACCACATCTTCGGCCGCCGTCGAGCTGTTGGTGACATGGATGTACGACGATACGTCGCCCGTCTCCATGCACACCCCGCCGACCTGATTGGCGCTCGAGCGAACCCCGCTGCCGATGTTGAGCTGACCGAAGCCGGTCACCAAAATGCCGCAGTCGCTGAACGCTCCCACCCCGACATGGTCGATCGACGCCGCCGGCGAGGCCAACGGGCTGGTCGCCGGCTGAACAATGATGCCGTCGGTGGCGAAGCCAGGATCGCTGCGTCCGGTGATCAAAAGGTGCGACATGGACGAGCCCGCGCCGAGCTGAAATCCGGCCAGCGTCGGCGGGACAAAAACGGTCGGAGTCGGCGAGCCACCGATGATGTTAACCCCGGGCAGCACCGCGATCGGGAAGGTTTCGTGGCTGGCGATGTTCCCCGCCACGTGGATGTTGGCTCGCCCGTGGCCGGGCAGCGACGCGAGCGCGGCGGTGATCGAAATGTAGCGGCAGCCGTCGACGTCGGCGCCGTTGCTGCCCGTGCTGCCAGGATTGCTGGAGTTGACATACAGATCGATGGCGCCGTTGCCCGGCGCCGGAGTCGGCGACGGACAGGTCGTGCACACATGACTTGAGCAGGCCTGTCCCGCTACTGTGCAGTCAGAGTTCACGCAGCAATTGCCGGCCAAGCAGGTACTGCCGATGCTGGTGCCGGTGTCGCAGCATTTGTCGCCGGCGTTCGGACAGGTCCCGGTGCACACCGCGGTTACGCAGGTGCCGCTCGCCTGTACACACATCGATCCCGGATAGGCCGCGTCCATCTGGCACTGCATCGTCGTGGTGCACGCGACGCAGGCCTTGTTGGCGCACAGTTTGCCGCCGCACACCGAGCTGTCGTTGCAGCCCGCTAGGCAGCTACCCGCCTGACAGCTGAATGGGTGGCCGGCCGACCCGTAGGCGCTGTTGCAGGCCGTATCGGGGCTGCCGACCTGGTCGCAGGGGGCGCACACGCCGCCATGCCACACACCGGCCTGGCCGGGCGAAACCACGCACGGCGAGCCCTCGTTCGGCATCGAGCCGTCGGTGCTACTGTCGGGCACACCGCCGTCGAGGTGCGGCTTCTTCGAGGAGCTGGCGCCGCAGGCACTCAGCACTAGCACTGCCGTCAACAGGATCCGTGGGCGCATCGCGGCAGTATCTTCCAGCCGCGCGCTTTGTGGCAAAAGTTTTGCGCGCCTTTCACCCGGTTGCGCGATGGGAGTTGCGGAGGGTCGCTAAAAACTGTTGCGGAAAACTGTTGCGGAAAAGTAGAGATGACCGTAAAAGTTGCGCCCGCATGGAGATGGGTTCTCCTGCCATGCAACAGCCATTGGGCCACGTGAGGCCTCGAGATCGAGCGATGCGTCTATTCCCCGAATGGAGTGATACGGCTTTTCGCTTCGCCTTGGCCGGCGCGGCGACGCTCGTGGGCCTCTTGGTCCTCGGACCGTGGGTCTACGTGCGCACGCCCTACAACACCGGCCAAATGGCGTTCGTCGATCAGCCGGTGCAGTTCGACCACCGCCACCACGTGCGCGACGACGGCATCGATTGCCGCTATTGCCACACCACGGTCGAGCGCGAGGCCAGCGCGGGCTATCCCGCGACCGAGCTGTGCGCCGGTTGCCACAATCAAGTGTGGAACCAGAGCCCGATGCTCGAACCGATTCGGCGCAGCTATTTTTCCAACACGCCGATTCCCTGGAACCGGGTCCACAACCTGCCCGACTACGTCTATTTCAACCATTCGATCCACGTCAACAAGGGCGTCGGCTGCGTGACCTGTCACGGTCGCGTGGATCAGATGCCGCTCATTGCACAAGAAGCGCCGCTGCAAATGGGTTGGTGCCTGGATTGCCATCGCAATCCCGAGCCCAATCTCCGGCCGCGCGACCAGATCACCAACATGGAATGGCAACCGACGGGTGATCCGGTCGAACTGGGCGAGAAGCTGGCCGCCGAAAATGGCGTGCGCAAGCTGACCAATTGCACCACCTGCCATCGGTAGGAGCCGGCGACGTGGAAGATATCCGAGACCTTTGGGACCAGGCCACCAGCACATCCGAGATCACGGGTGGCGCAACGAGTCGTGACCAGCGCGCGGCAAAATGGCGCAGCCTGGGCGAGCTCGTCGATGAAGCCACGATGCACAAAGCGGCGGCGGGGGAGTTTCCCGTCGGAGCCGACGTCGCCGATGGCGTGTCGCGCCGTAACTTCATGCAGCTCCTGGGCGCCAGCGTGGCCTTGGCCGGCGCGGCGGGATGCTCACGTCCACCGTCGCAAAAGGCGCTGCCCTACACGATTCGCCAGGACGGATTGACGCCTGGTCACTCGACCTATTTCGCCACCGCCATGGAGCTCGACGGATATGCCGTCGGCGTCCTGGGCGAGAGTCACGAAGGGCGCCCGACCAAGATCGAAGGCAATCCGGATCATCCGGCCAGCCTCGGTGCGACCGGCATCTACGAGCAAGCTTCGGTGCTGCAGCTGTACGACCCGGATCGAGCGCGCACCGTGCGTCGCAAGAAGTCGCCGCTGTCGTGGGACGAGCTGGTCGACGACCTCAAGAAGCTGGTGGTCAACCGCGGCTCGGGCATTCGG
This sequence comes from Polyangia bacterium, assembly GCA_038325015.1. GTDB lineage: Bacteria > Myxococcota_A > Polyangia > Palsa-1104 > Palsa-1104 > JBBQIO01. The sequence goes on along the minus strand of JBBQIO010000243.1, from coordinate 3,035 downwards.
TTCCTCTTGCCGCCGACCGCGTCGCCGTTGGTCGGCGCGCTGATTGGGCGCATTCGAGCGCGCCTGCCCGAGGCCAAATTCACGTTCCATTCGTCGGCCACGACGCACAACGCCGAGGCCGGCGCCAAGCTCGCGTTCGGCCAGCTTTTGACGCCCATCTACGACCTGTCGCAGGCCGCCGTGATTTTGGCGGTCGACTCGGATCTGCTCAACGCGGGGCCGTTCGCGGTTCGCTACGCGCGGCAATTTGCGGATCGACGCCGTCTTCTCAAGACCTCGGACGACATGAATCGTCTGTATGTCGTCGAGTCGACGCTGAGCACCACCGGCACGATTGCGGATCATCGAATTCGCCGGCGTTCGAGCGACATCGCGCGCTTTTTGGGCCAAGTGGCCAACGCGATCCTGTCCAAGCGCGGCGATGTGCCGGGCGACGTCAAGACACTGCTCGGCTCGTTCGGCGCTGGCGACAAGCAGAGCGCCGCGGTGGCGCGCGACCTCGAGCGGGCCGGAAGTCAGGCCCTGGTTGTGGTCGGCGATCGTCAGGACCCCGAGGCGCACGTGCTGGCGGCGATGATTCACTCCGCGCTGGCATCGACGGCCATGACGCAGATTGCGCCGATCTTGGCCAATGTCGGCGAGGCCGAACAGACGCTGGCGCAGCTGTGCACCGAGCTCCGTTCAGGCGCCGTCGAAACGCTGCTTTGCCTCGACGTCAACCCGGTCTACGACGCACCCGCGGATCTGGATTTCGCCGGCGCGCTGGCCCAGGTGCCGAACGCGATTTACCTCGGGCTCTACGAAAACGAGACCTCGTGGCGCTGCCGCTATTCGGTGCCCAAGGCGCACTATTTGGAGTCGTGGGGCGATGCCCGCGCGCTCGACGGCACGGTGTCGATCGTTCAGCCGCTCATCGAACCCCTGTTCAAGGGCAAGACGGTCTCCGAAGTGCTTTCGATCTTCGCCGATGCGGAGCCGGCTTCGGCGCACGCACTCTTGCTCGGTCAGTGGTCCACCGATCATCGCAGCAGCACCGATTGGCGCCACGCCCTGGCGCGCGGCACGGTGCAGGGAACCGCGGCCGCTCCGGTACGCGCGGCGCTCGATTGGGCCGGCGCAACTGCGGCGGTCAAGACGCTGGCGGCGGTCAAAGAGCCGACCGGCGTCGAAGTTACGTTCCATGTCGACGCGACGGTCTACGACGGTCGTTTTGGCAACGTCTCCTGGTTGCAGGAGCTCCCCGATCCAGTCACCAAACTGGCTTGGGACAACGCCGCGCGCGTCTCGCCGGCGACGGCCCGTGATCTCGGCGTCGCCGATGAAGACTTGATCACCGTCGAAATCGACAGTCGCTCGATCACCACGCCGATTTTGATCGTCCCCGGCCAGGCCGACAATTCGATCTCGCTGTCACTCGGATACGGGCGTGACGGTGGCGAGCAGGTGGCCAAGGACGTCGGCGTCAACGTCGGCAAGATCCGCACGCAGGCCGCGCTCTTCACCGGCGCAGCGACGGTAAAAAAGGCGATCGGCCGCTATCCGCTGGCGCGCACGCAAGAGCATTGGGACATGGAGGGGCGCCCTATCGTCCTGTCCGCGTCGCTCGACGAGTACCGTAAAAATCCTGAGCTCACAGAAGAGCAAAAGGGCGAGCAGCCGACGCTCATGGGCAAGTTCTTCCCGATGGTCGACGCCGCCAATCAGTGGGCGATGGCCATCGATCTCACGGTGTGCACCGGCTGCAGCGCGTGTGTCGTCGCCTGCCAGTCGGAGAACAATATCCTGGTGGTCGGCAAGTCGGGCGTCATGCGCGGCCGCGAGATGCAGTGGATCCGCATCGATACCTACTACGAAGGCAGCGCCGAAGATCCGCTCACGCTGCATCAGCCGATGGCATGTCAGCACTGCGAAAAAGCGCCGTGCGAATACGTCTGTCCGGTCAATGCGACGGTGCACTCGCCCGACGGCCTCAACGAGATGGTCTACAACCGCTGCGTCGGCACGCGCTTTTGCTCCAACAACTGCCCCTACAAAGTGCGCCGCTTCAACTGGTTCAAGTACGAGTTCGATGCGCCCAACGACGGCATGATCAAGCTGCAGCGCAATCCGAACGTCACCGTGCGCGAGCGCGGCGTGATGGAGAAGTGCTCGTATTGCGTGCAGCGCATTCGCTCGGCCGAAATTCGCGCCGAGGTGGCCAAGCAGCCGCTCGCGGAGATCGAGGTCGTCACCGCTTGTCAGCAGGTGTGCCCAACCGGCGCTATCACCTTTGGCTCGCTCACCAACAAGAGCGCCAAAGTTAATGACCAGCTGGCGCTGCCGCGCATCTACTCCGAGCTCCACGAGCTCGGCACCCGACCGCGCACGCAATATCTGGCGCGCATCCGAAATCTCAACCCGGAGATGGCGTAAATGAGCGCGTCAGCCACAGCGGCGGCGACGCCGATCACCGGCGACCCGGTCCTGATCGGCAATCCGACCGATGCCGAGCTCTCCCAGCAGCTCTTGTCGCCGGTGTGGACGCCGGCCGGCAACGGCTTCAAGATGCTCCTGACGATCGCCGCCGCCGGCACGGGCATGCTGTTCGCGGTGCTCGGCTACACGATCTACATGGGCATCGGCGTCTGGGGCAACAACATGCCCGTCGCCTGGGGCTTCGGCATCATCAACTTCGTTTGGTGGGTCGGTATCGGCCACGCGGGCACGTTCATCTCGGCCTTCTTGCTGCTGCTCGAGCAAAAATGGCGCACGTCGATCAATCGATTTACCGAGGCCATGACGCTGTTCGCCGTCGTGCAAGCCGGCCTGTTTCCGCTCATGCACATGGGCCGGCCGTGGTTCGGCTATTGGCTGTTTCCGTACCCGCCCACGATGAAGATGTGGCCGAACTTCAAGTCGGCGTTGCCCTGGGATGCGGTGGCGATTTCGACCTATCTGACCATCTCGTTGGTGTTTTGGTACGTCGGCTTGATTCCCGACTTTGCCGCGCTCCGCGATTCGGCGCCGGGCAAAACGCGCCGGATTGTTTACGGCAT
>JBBQIO010000242.1:0-6006 GCA_038325015.1 Polyangia bacterium | reverse complement strand
CCCAGCGAACCGAGCAGGCTGGCCAGCGCGCGACTGATCGCCGTCGATCCGCCCTCGGCGACCGGCCAGGCCTGCACGTGACCGGTGAGACAAAACAGGAGCCCGAGCGCGGCGGTCAGCGGTTTTTCGAGCGGCAAAATCGAATGTGCGGCACAGCCGGCGAAGAGCGCCCGGGCGCGCTCACCCCGGAAGCGCGAGCGCGCCAATCCACGCGCCGAACGAAGCGCGCGCAGACCGAAGCGCAACATTTGCCACGGGCGCTTGGGCAGTCTCAGCGGCGCGAGCAGATCGGCGAGGAGCGCGTGCGGATCGTCGAGAAAGGGCCGGAGCAGCGCGCGATAGGCGTCGTTGTCGACTCCCAATGCACACGCGGTTTCGTCGAGCGAGTGGCGCAGCATGACCGCGGGTTGGTCGTCGAGCGGGTGCGCCACCGATGCCGGCGGCTGGACCCACCTCAGGCCGTGCTCGGCGAGCGGCAGGGTGCGTAAAAACGGCGACAAAATACCCATCGGGTGGCAGCCCGAGCAGACGTCGTGCAAAAATCCGGGCAGCGTCAGCTCGGCGGTGCGCGTCCCGCCGCCGATGGTGTCGTGGCCTTCGACGACCAGCACGGAGGCGCCGGCCTGCGCCAGCGCGACCGCGGCGGCGATTCCATTGGGGCCCGAGCCGATGACGACGACGTCGACCACCGAATCAGCGGTCGTCGGACGACAGCGCGCGCGCGATCTCCTGGCGGATAATGCGCGCCAGATCGCCGTCGCGCTCGTAGACCTCGACGGTGGCTCCCGGCGGGGCGGGCGCGCAGGCGACGACTTTGTCGTTCGAGCCGAGCCGGCGCAACGAAACCGATTCGGCGCCCGGCCGCGCGTCGGGACCGAGACCCGCCTTTTGCCGCGCCGCGAGCAGTGCGGCGATGCTGCTTTCGGGGAGCGGAACGACGCCGCCCAGCTGCCGTGCGACCAGCGCGACGCGCGCCAGGTGCTCGACCAGCTCGAGCCGAAGATAGGCCTGTTCGACGTCGACACCCCAGGCCAGGACGCCGTGATTGGCGAGCAGCACGACGTCGTGCTCGCGGCAAAACGGCCGCAGCGCCGCCATGGCGGCGTCACCCGGCGGCGCAAACTGCACCGTCGGAATCGTACGACCGAGCGAGACCACGGCCTCGGCAATGAACGGCTCATCGAGCGGTACACCGGCCACCGCAAACCCGGTCGCCGTCGGCGGATGGGCGTGCACCACCGCACGCACGTCGGGACGCTCGGCATACACCACCCGGTGTAGCGACAGCTCGGAGAACGGCCGCCCGCTGCCCGATATGATGGCGCCTTGGTCGTCGACAACCAGGAGGCCGTCGGCGGTGATCTCCGCCTTGGAGGTGGCCGTGGGGGTGATGAGCAGCGTGCCGTCATCGAGGCGGACCGAAAGGTTGCCGTCGTGGTTGGCGACCCAGCCGCGCGCATGCAGACGACGCGCGTAGTCGGCCACCGCCAATCGCGCCGTCTCCAAAGGCATCATGCGGCGGACCTAAACCGGCTCGACGTCGACCAGGTCGACGATGCCGACGATCAGCGAGCGAATCGGCGTCTGATCCCCCTGCTTGAGCAGCATGCGATTGCCGCCACCTTCACGGTTGCATAGGACGAGATCGCCGACCCCCGCCTGCACGTGATCGACGGCCAAAAACGTGCTGCCCGAAGGCGCGAGCTTTTCGTCCAGAGGCTGGACCACGAGCAGCGTGTGACCGTCGAAGCTCGGATGGTGGTGCGTCGCGACCACAGTGCCGGTGACCCGCGCCAGCGTCATCGCGGCGCTCGTTTCGTTGCCGTCTCTGTGGCTCCGGGGGCAACGTCGTCGACGATGCCGACGATCGCTGCGTCGACCGGTACGAACCACGGATCGAGCGCCAGCGCCGCCTCCCGGGCGCCGACCAGATAGACAAGATCGCCGGGGCCGGCCTGCACGGTATCGACGGCGACCTGGTGATCGCCGGTGATCTTGCCGCGCTGGTCGAGCGGCGTGACCACGAGCAGCCGCTTGCCTTCGAGTCCCTCGGCTTTTCGCTCGGCGACCACGGTGCCGACGACCCGTCCTAGATACATGCCGCGGAGTCTACTTCCGACGGGCGGGCGGCGCCAAGCGCCGATTCGAACCGTCAGCGGGTCGGGCCGTAGCGCAGGTCGCGATAGAGATCGCTGGCCACGAAGCGCGCCAACTCGGCGAGCCGATCGCCCTTGCTGGTTGCGACGTCGTCGAGCGCAGTGAGCTCGTCGCCAGCCGCCAACAGGCCGGCGCGGTCGACCGTGGCCAGCACCGCTTTGCGCCAACGCACCGAGGAAAATTCGACGCCGCGGGCCTGCGCGAACTCGGTCGCCAGCGCGCGCGTCACGCGGTACGGCAGCTGCTGGCGCCACGCCACCTGGTCGCTGACCCCGCCGGGAAGCGCCAGCTCCGACGGTCCGAGCCGGGCGTAGCGCACATCGAACGCCCGCAGCGCGCCAGCCATCAGCCGTGCGAATTCGCTCGGTGCCAGCGCCGCGAGCACATATTCGGGGCGACACAGCTCGAGGCCGCGACCCAACAAGAAGCGCGCACGCGCCTCGCTCCCGTCGGCGAATGCGCCCGGCCGCGCGATCAAGGCGGTCGGTGGACGGAGGCACACGTCGAGCGCCGCTCCGGGCCCGGCGGCGGTCTGCAAAAAGAGCCCGCTTTTGACCTGTCCCTGTCCCAACAGGCGCGCCGCGCTGCCAAAGGCGCGTCCCAACAGCGAGTCGTCGATCGGCGAAATGCGCGCGTCGGGATCGCCTCCCAGTGAGCGTACATCGGGCGCGGCCGGGGCCCAGGCCTCCCACAAGAACGCCCACAGCGCGCCCAGCCGCGTCGCCTCGGGCAGGGCAAGCTGGGCGTGCATCTCCTCGGCCAGCGGGCTCGGCACCGGCGCCGTGTCGGCCTGTCGCGCGCGACGCTTCTCATCGTCGGTCGCCTGGCCGACAGCGCACAGCAGCGCGCAAAAGCGACGGCCGGCATCGGGCGCGTCGGCACGCTGGTCCAAGAGCGCGATCGCGCGCAGCGATTTGACGTCGAGCGGGTCGACCGACAGAAGCGCCATGTGGTGTCTGCGGGTCTCGGCGTCGTGGCGGGGATCGTCGCCGTAGGCATCGAGCAGGCGAAAGCGCAGGGTCCGGTTCGGCGGGTCCGATTGCGTCGCGCGCTCCCAGGCGACGAACGCACCTTTGCGATCGTTGAGGCGCGCTCGACTGTCCCCGAGCCGCCGCCACAGCGGCGCGCGGCGGGACTGTCCGGCATCGTCGGCAGCCGGCAAAAGCGGAAGCGCGCGCGTCAGCAGCAGCGCCACCTCTTCGTGGGCCTCCCGCTCGGCTAAAATCGCGGTCAGCACGTCGAGAATCGTCTCGTCTCCCGGGGCCAAGGCGAGCGCTTCGTTCAGCCGCTCGACGGCTCGTGCCGGCTGTCCGGCGAGCATGTCCAGCTCAGCGGCTTGCCGCAGCCGGCCCGGCCGCTTGGCGCGGTCAGCCTCCTGCAGAAGCAGCTGGTCCGACGCCCGCGCCGCGTCGTCGATTCGTCCGGCGCGTCGATAGAGCGGTAGCAGCTCGTCGAGCAGAGTGAGCTGCGTTTGCGCCGCCATGGCGCGCTCGAACGCTTCGATGGCACGCTTTTCGTCGCCCCGCTCGGTCAGAAGCGCGCGGCCCAAGCGCTCCCAGCGTTGCGCCCGCTCGAGCGGATTGCGCGACGCCGACGCCTGCTCGCCGAAGAGCTCGAGCGCGCGCTCGACATTGCCGTCGGCCACCGCGAGCTCAGCCAAAAGACCGAGCACCGCTTCGTGGCGCGGATCGAGCGCCCGCGCCTTTTCCAAGAGCGCCGCGATCACGCGCGGCGAGTCGTCGTTGCGCGCCCGCCCCTCGGTCGGTCGCCGCTCTTTGGCCAGCTGCTGCAGCGTCGACGCAGCCAAGAACGCGGCCTCGGCGGTTTGCGCCGCGCATGCCTGCGCCTCGGCGGCTGGGAGCGCTTCGGCGAGCTCGACCACTTGCTGGAGCCAGTTGACCGCTTCGCGCTGCCGGCGGGCGCGCAGGCGGTTTTGTCCCAAGGCAAAGCGCACGGTCAATCCGCTGCTGATGCCGCGCAGCCGGTCGGCACCCAGGAGGGCCCGATGTGCCTCATCGAGCCGCTGCTCGTTGTCGAGAGTTTTGGCCCGCAAGAGCGCCATGGCGATCAGATCGTCGGCCTCGGGGGTGCCGGGCGTTGCGGCCTGCATCAGCTCGTCGAGATCGGCGGTCAGCGATTCGATGCGCACCCAACTGGCGTGCCGTTCGGCGACGCGACACAGCCCGAGGCGGGCCGCCGCGCTGTCCTTGGCCGAGCGCGCCGCGGTGAACGCACGCTCGGCCTCGTCGAGCTCGCCGCCGTCGAGCGCCACCCGGCCCACCGCCAGCTCCAGGCTGTGGCGCAGCGCCGCATGCTCGGCCCCGTCGCCGGCAGGCAAGCGGGCGAGCGCCACACGGCGACGCGCATCGGCTTCGTCGCGTCGATGCAAGAGCTCGAGCAGCTCGGCCGTCGCCTCGGCCAGCGAGCCGTCGTCAGGGCTCAGCTCCCAAGCGCGCTCCAGATTTTCGAGCGCGGCCGGCAGATCGCGTCGCTGGCGATGCGCGTCGGCGGCTTGGCGCAGCGCCGCCACCCGCTCATCGACCGGCCCGGTCACGGCCAGCTGCTCCTTGACTCGGGCGTACGCCTCGAGCCGCCCCGCCGTCCGCTCCAGCTCGCCGAGCAGCGCCAGCGTCGAGCCGTCACCGGGTTGCACGGCCAGGAGCGCCTGCAGCCGCGCGCGCGCTCCGTCAACGCGACCGGCGCGCAGCTCGAGCTCGGCCAGCGCCAGGTGGCGATCGAGATTTTGTACTGTAGGTGCACCGACCTGCGCGGCCAAGATGTCGACGGCGTCGCCCGGTTGACCGCCGCGTTCAAGCGCACGGGCCAGGCGCACCACTGCTTCGGAATCGGGCCTTAGTCGATGGCGCTCGCGCGCAATGGCCACGGCGAGCTCGGGATTGTTCAGCGCGTCGTCGACCAGCTTGGCACGCCTTTCGAGGAGCGCGCAGCGCTCGCCGATCGTGAGCTCCCCGGCGAGCCGCGTTTGCCACAGCTGATCGAGCTCTCGCACCCGGCCGAGCTGCTGATAGAGCCGCTCGCGCGCGCCGTCGACCAGCGCCGCCTCGGCCGGCAAGAGCGGCAACGCGTGCAGCGCTTCGTAGACATCGATGGCACGGGCCGGCAGCTCCAGCGTGCGCTCATACAGCTCGGCGATGCGCTTGAGCCCGGCGATGCGCTCTTCATTGGTGGTGCTCAGCTCGACCAGCGCGTTTAGCACCTCGATGAGCCGACCCCATTGCCCAAGCCGCTCGTGAAGCCGAGCCAGCGCCTCCCATGCCGTGCGCTCGGCCGGCGCCTCGTCGGCGACGCGCCCCCACGCCGAGATGGACTCGTACGGCTGATCTAGACGCTCGTACAGCTCGGCCAAGTCCGTCGCGGTGGCGACACGCTCCGGACCGGGCGGCAAGCTTTCGACGCCGCTTGCCAGCCGGCTCTCGTAGAGCGCGCACAGCGGGATCCAGCGCTCGTGACGACGATACAGCTCTTCGAGTCGCGCCAGAGCGATCGGGTGACCCGGGTCGATGCCCAGCACGCGGCGAAAGTGCTGCTCCGCCAGATCGACCTCGCCGCCGGCCGCGCACACTTCGGCGGCATCGAGATGCAGGTCGAGCGCACCCTCGGCAGTGCGCGCGTTTTCCATCGCGTGGTCGAGCACGGCGAGGAGCGCCGGCCGTCCCACCCGTTCGGCCAGCTCGCCGAGGCGGGTGCGCAGCCGCGCGTCGTCGGGTCGTTCGTAGAACGCTTCGGCGACTACCGCCATCGCCTGCTCGGGATCCTCGGCGCCGTCGGCCCAGGCTTCGGCAGCGTCGAGAACGCGGGTCGTGCTCTGGTCGCTGTCGCCGGGCGGAA
>JBBQIO010000241.1:0-6010 GCA_038325015.1 Polyangia bacterium | reverse complement strand
ATTCACCGGCCCGTGAGCGCTGGTCGTCGCAGTCAGCCCGGCGCTGGCGAGTTGCTCTTTTCCGTCCCAGGCTTCGGGCGGCGCCTGATGATCGCTCCACCAGACACACCCGGCATTGACCCAGATGGCGCGCAGCTCCTCGTGCGGACGCTCGACATCGTCGGCGCCGAACTGCGTGCCGCACGACGGACAGATCGAGTAGGTCGGCGAGCCTGTGACGTCGATCGGCGGCTCCTCCAGCGCAGCATATCCACACACCGGACACTTGAATTGGCTCACGCGCCTACTCCGTACGCTACGCCGGATTTCTTGGCAGTTGTGATGCGGACACACGCGTCAGCGACGGCCTCTGCGGCCTGCGCCGGCGGCAGCCCACGCGGGTTGATGTTGGAGATGACTTCGCGGTCGGCGTCGGTGGCGCCGCTCTTCGGGCGGTAGATGTAATAGGCGCTCATCGAGTCCGAAAAGCCGAGCCCGGGCCGCTCGCCACAGGTAAAGATGCAGGCCTCGGCGTCGAGCAGCTGCGCGATCTGGTCCATCACCTTGACGCGCGAGCGACGCACGAAGAGCGGCGTGCCGATGCGCAAACCGCGCCGCGCCAAGGCGGCGATCAAGGCGGTGTGGAAGGTCACCAGGTGGGCGTTGAGCGCGGCCGGCGACAGACCGTCGCCGTGACAAATCTGCACCTGTGCACCGTGAATACACGACTTGAGCTTCTCGACGCTCTCGTCGGAGAGCGCGCGGCCGGCATCGGGGCGCTCCAGAAAAACGCGCTTGTCGGGGGCGCGCGTGGTCAGCTCGGTCAGGCCGAGCTGCGCTATCACCGCCGGGTCGACCTCGGACATCACGGCGTCTTTGGCCGCGGCGTGGTCGGCACGAAAGCGCAAGAGCGTCGTCGTGCGATAGCGCGTCCCGGCGCGACCGACTGCGATGCGCGCCGGTGTCGCGGCCACCATTTTCTTGAGCGCCTGCGCGTCGACGTAGGGTGCGCTGCCGACGCCGCTGTCGGGTGCGAGCAAGATAGGCCCCACCTGAGCCGCTGGCTCCATTGCAGCACTGGCGCTGCCGTGGAGGGCAGAGCGCACCAGACGCTCGATCTGCGCGCGATCGACGTGGGCGCTCATGGTGTGCTGTTACGTAACATGAAATGGCTACCCTAAGGACGGGTGGCGCGGCCGATTGCGTCAGCCACGCATTTGGAGCTCAGGTCGCCGATCACCGCATGGTGCAGCGCAGAGTAGTAGAGCGAGATGCCGGCGCTCGCGTCCTTGCCATTGGTCGGGATGGCCGAGCCCGCCAAAAAGGTCAGGTAGCCGGCGTCCCAGGTCTTGCCTGTGCCGCTGCCGAAGCCGACGGCGGGCGAGGTCACGTTGCGCGGCGAGCGGACCCAGTAGTAGGTGTCCGACGACGTCGCGTAGCCGATGTACACGGGCAGGTCGCAAATTTGCTCGTTCTTGAGCGCCAGATAGTCGGACAGGCGCGCGAACGAGTACCACATCTTATAGACGGTGCCGTCGAGCAGCACGTGTGGCGACAGCAAAATCGCCTCGCCGCCGACATCGCCGTTGAGCACCGCGCTCGGCGCTGCCACCCAGGTTGCGCCATTGTCAGCTGACGTCGCCAGGCCGATCGCCGCGGCGCTCTTGTTGATTGCCGAGAAGAACATCAACCGCGTGTTGGCCACACCGCCGTCGCCGACTCCCAGGTTTGCGCCGGTGACGAACGACGGCGTGTCGACGCTGTCACCGCAGTAGTCGCACGACGTGGGCTTGAGCGCCGGCATGGCCTGGTTGCCGATGGTGAAGGGCGAAAGGCCGTCGTGCGAAAGTGCCAGACCGATCTGGGCCGGCGGCGTGATGCCCGCTTGTCCGCTGCCGGAGAAGGCCATCACGTAGCTGGCACCGTTATAGAACACCCCGGGCGAGCCGACGCTCACAGCATAAAACGAGCCGGGCGCCGTCGTGAGCAGCGGATTGGCCTGCGCCGTGAAGTGCGCTCCGTCGCTCGACGTCGCGACGCCGATGCCAATCTTGGTGCCCAACGTGTTGCTGCCGCTGAAGTACATGCGGTAGTTGCCGTCGACGTAGGTGACGTCGGGCTCGACGATCGAAGAGTTGGCCCAGCCGAAGCCGTTGATCGCGTTGACCGGGCCGACTACTGGGGCCGTGTCGCGGCTAAAGTCCGGGGCCCGGACGGTGACCGGGCCGCTCAGCCCGATGTTGCCGTAGAAGCTGGCGGCGAGCTGCGGCGCCTGGGGCGGGATGGTCTCGCGGTTGAGCGTGACCATCGCGGTGGCCGTGCCGTTCTTGAGCTGCACCGTCGACGGCGAAACGTCGCACCACGCGCTGTGGTTGGAGAGCACAAAGCTGAGCGAGACCGTGCCGGAGAAATCGCTGGCCGTGGTGTTGGCCTTGGTGCGCGCGGTGATCGTGACCGGGAACGGCTGATGCTCGTTCACCGTCGGGTCCACGCCCTTTTGCTTGGCATCGAGGGCGAAGGCGCACGGCGCCTCGCTGTCGGACTTGACGCACAGGCCGCAGGTGCAGTGCTGACTCGACGGGCAAACATCCGACCCACCATCGCCCAGCGTCGCGCAACGATAGGCCCCAGCCGGGGGCGAGGGATTGTAACAACCGCCGATGCCGAGCAGCATCGACAGAATTAGTGTGCAGCGCAGCATTTTAGAAGCGCCCCCAGGCAAACAGGCCGGCGCCGCTCGGTCCCACCGTTGGCGCAAGCGAAAGCTTGGGTGCTTCGCGGTCGATCTTGCGGCCGATCATAAATAGCGCGACCGACCCCGCGGCCGCCAGGGCCGCGATTCCGTAGCTCACGCCCGCGATGATCGGATAGCTGCGACCGTTCGCCTGGTTTTGAATCTGACCGTCGAATGGAGGCGGATGGCTGACGTTGCCGCCGGTGGTCACGGCATTGGACGCCTGCGACGTCAGCACCGTGAACGCGATGCCCGACGCCAGCGCGCCAGCGCCGAGCACCGCCAATCCGTACGCGGCATAGCGCGCACCGCGACCCGGCGGGGGCGGCGCAACCCGGTAGACAACGATGGTCTTGAACACCACCTTTTCGATGGGCGCCGGCGCTGGCGATGCTTCGAGCCGACCTGAAGCCGCCGCTGTGGCCCGCTCGCGCAGGTTGTTGATGCGCGCCTGTACCGCCGGACGATCCGTGGCCTGCGGCACTCCCGCCAGATATTGCTCGTAGGCCTCGGCCGCGTCGTCGAGCTTGTTGAGCCGCTCGTAGCATTGCGCCAGGTTGTACTGCAGGTCGGGGAGCGGCTTGAGACGGTAGGCGGCCTGCATCTCGCGCGCGGCGTCGTCGTAGCGACCGTCGTCGTAGTAGGCGATCGCCGCTTTGAGGTGAATGCGGGCGCGTTCGGTCGCCTCTTCCTGTGCATTGCCAGTGCGCGCCAGCAGCAAGCCCGACACGACGATCAGGAGCACCACCCAGCGCGGCAGAGCGTGACTCATGAGACCTCCGTCGCCATTGTCGACGAGTCGGCCCAACTAGGCAAACGACCTCCGACTCGGGTGAGGTTACGCGAACAGCGAGGCGTCGCCGGCGCGCTCGGTCAGCCGTCCATCCTTCATCAAGCCCATCTCCTCGAGCCAGGCCTCGAACTCGGGCGCCGGCCGCAAGCCGTACAACTCTTTGAGGGTCGCGTTGTCGTGATAGCTCGTCGACTGATAGTTGAGCATCACGTCGTCGCCCATCGGCAACCCCATGAAGAAGTTCGAGCCCGCCGTGGCCAGCAGCATCTCGAGATTCTCCAGGTCGTTCTGGTCGGCGTCGGCGTGGTTGGTGTAACACGCGTCGCAGCCCATCGAGATGCCGTGCAGCTTGCCGCAGAAATGATCCTCGAGGCCGGCGCGCGTGATCTGCCGCGCGTCGAACAGATATTCCGGCCCGATGAAGCCGACGACGGTATTGACCAAAAACGGCGAAAAATGGCGGGCGAGCCCGTAATTGCGCGCCTCCAGCGTCTGCTGGTCGACGCCATGATGCGCGTCGGCCGACAGCGCCGATCCCTGGCCAGTCTCGAAATACATGACGTTGGGGCCGGTCGCTTGGCCCAGCTTCTTGGTCATGTCCCAGGCCTCTTGGAGTAGCGGGATGGTCACGCCGAACGAGGTCATCGCCTTTTCGGTGCCGGCGATCGACTGAAACATCAGATGCAGTTTGGCGCCCTGTTCGAGTGCGCGCATCTGCGTGGTCACGTGCGCTAGGCAGCAGTTCTGCGTCGGGATGCGCCAGTCGGTGATGAATTTGTGCGTGGCGTCGAGGATCTTTTTGGTCTGCTCGGGGCTATCGGTGACCGGATTGATGCCGAACACGGCGTCGCCGACGCCGAACGACAGCCCCTCTTTGAGCGAGGCCAAAATGCCCTCGATGTGGTCGGACGGATGGTTGGGCTGGAGACGCGAGCTCAGCCGACCGGGCAGGCCGAGCGTGTTGTTGGCGTGCACCACGACGCGAATTTTTTTCGCACCCACCACCAGATCGAGGTTCGACATGATCTTGGATGCCGCTGCGATCATCTCGCTGGTCAGGCCGCGCGACAGCCGCAATAAATCGGGTCCGGTGACGCGTGTGTCGAGCACGTGCTCGCGTAGCTGCGAAACGGTCCAGTGCTTGATCGTTTCGTAGATCGGCAGGTTGAGGTCGTCCTGGATGAGCCGAGTCACCGCATCGTCGTCGTACGGCACTACCGGATTGTTGCGCAGCTCCTCCAGCGTGACTTCCGACAGGACGAGCTTGGCCGCCACCCGCTCCTGAGTCGAAGACGCGGCGACACCGGCCAGTCGGTCTCCCGACTTCTCTTCGTTGGCCTTGCCCAGGACCTGTTTGAGGTCGGCGAAGGTGAACGTCGTTCCGCGCAGTGTTGCCGCCAGCTTCACGGCCGCGGAAATTAACACAACCCTGGTATGGTGCCGGCCCGTGTATTGGCGCCTGTATCTGTTTTTGACGCTGCTGTTCCTGGCGGGCACCAGCCGCGAGCCGCCCTGGGCCGACGCGCACGTGACCTACGAGACCACGCGCGAGCTGGTCGACCACTTCGAGCTCGACGTGCACATGGACAACGGTCCAACGTGGCTGTACGCGACGCGCGACGGCAAGCGCTACGGTGTTTTCCCGCTCGGCAACGTGCTCGCGATGGTGCCGAGCTACCTCGCGTTCAAGCTGGTCCATCGGCTGTTCGGTGGGCCCGACGAATACCCGCCGCGTGCGCCGCTCGATCTACGGCTACGGCCGCGCGCGATCGGGCCGCCGCCGCAGCTCAATCGCGCGAAGCCCAAGGGCTGGACTCTGCCCGACGCGCCGGCTTACGATTTGTGCTGCCATCTGTCGCCGGCGCTGCTCATGGCCGGCGCCTGTCTCCTGTTCTTTCATCTCTGCCGAAAGCGTGGCGCGACGGCTCGTGGCGCCGTCGGTGGAACGCTCCTCTTGGCGTTCGGCACGTTCGTTGGCATCTACGCCCGTGCGACCTATTCCGAGGCGCTGCAGACGCTGGCCATGATGTGGGTGCTGGAGCGCACCTTGGCCCAGGCGGAGGCGCCGACGACCGCGGGCCTGGGGTGGCTGGGCCTGGCGTTTGGCCTGCTCTGCAGTTCTAAGCTTGTTTATGTCGTTTTATTTCCTTTATTCTTTTCATATCTTTTCTATCAATGGCGCGTTCGTGGCCTGCTCGCGCGCGGGCTTCTCCGCTTGTGGCTCGGGCTGGCGGCGTTCGCCGACCTAGCGGTCATCGCGCTCCTGCACAACCGTCTGAAGACCGGCTCCTACTGGCTCTCCGGGTACGCCATTCCGCACGGCGTTTTTTCGGGTGACCTTTTGGCGGGGCTGTACGGTTTTTTGCTGTCGCCTGGCAAGAGCCTTTTTTTGTACTCGCCGCCGCTTCTGCTCGGTGTATTCGGGCTGCACACCGCATGGCGGCGCCGCCGCGCCGAGACCACGCTCCTGGTCGCGCTGATCGCAGCCAATTTGCTGATCAACG